>DATNEC010000675.1:0-9717 GCA_035606815.1 Pirellulales bacterium | reverse complement strand
GCTCCATCGTCTGTTTCAAATCGTATCCGCTGTCCGAAAGGTCTGCCGCCAGATAATCGAGCAAGTCCGCGCTCCACGGCTCGCTCTGCATGGCGTCGACCGGATGCACGATGCCGCGCCCCATCAACCGATGCCAGATGCGATTGACGATCGTCCGCGTGAACCGCCCGTTCTCCGCGTGCGTCATCAGCGCCGCCAATTGCTTGAGCCGCTCGGGCTGCGGGGCCGCCGGATCGACCTGGCCCAGCTCCGGAAACAGCCATCCGGCCGCCGCCGTCTTGCCGATCGGCTTGTCGCAGCGGTGAATCTCCAGCGGGCGAGTGGAATAAATCGCCGCCAGGCCATAGGCCTCTTCCAGCTTCCAGCGGTCGATGAAACTGTCGTGGCACGACGCGCACTTGAGATTGATGCCGAGGAACGACTGACCCATGCTCTGCGCGAATTGGATTTCGACCGTTTGCCCCGCGCTCACGTCGCCGCGCCAGCGAATCCCCTCGCCGAAGCCCGCGCTGTCGGCCGTCGGCGGCGCGATCAACTCGCGGGCGAACTGGTCGTAGGGCTTGTTCGTCGCCAGGGCCTCGTATAACCACTTCGAGATTTGCTGGCGACCACCGGTGATGAAGCCGGTGCCGGTGTAATCGTTCCGCAGCAGGTCGTTCCAGAACGTGAGCCAGTGTTCCGCGTAATCGACGTCGCGATTCAAGAGTTCGCGCACCAATCGCGAGCGTTTGTCGGCGCCGCGATCATCGAGAAAGGCTTGCAGTTCCTCGGGCGTGGGCAGCAGGCCGATCAGGTCGAGATACGCTCGGCGAACGAAGGAGCCGTCGTCGGCCGGTTGCGGACGCGGCAGTTTACGTTCGGCAAGATAGGCGTCGATGATGCGATCGACCGGGTTCTCTCGGCCATCGACCGCCGGCGGCAATTCCGGGCGGCGCGGCTTGAGCGGGGGCTCGTAGCTTCGCTCGCCGAAGGTGAAACCTGTCTCCCAAGGCAAGCCGGCATCGATCCAAGCTTTTAGCAAGGCCGCCTTGTCGGCCGGCACGCGCGGCCCCTCGGGCGGCATCTTCAGATTGTCGTCGTTCGACGCGATCCGCGCCAGCAGCTCGCTGTCGGCGCTTTTGCCCAGCACGACCGCGCGGCCCGACTCGCCGCCGCCCACGAGCGACTCGCGAGTATTGAGCGACAGCCCGCCCTTCTTCTCTTTACCGGTATGACACTTGCCGCAGTACTGCTTCAAGATCGGCGCCACGTCGTGGGCGAAATCGATCTCGGCGCCCGCCAGCGGAAGAGCAAAGGCGATCGACGTCGCGACGGCCAGCGAAACGCGGACATACGCCTGCATCGATCAATTTCCTCGGCGGATAGGATCACGGAATCGTCCAACAAGCCAGCCAAGCCGGCCGGCCCTATTCTAACAGACCTATCGGCGCATGAAACGATCTGCCGGGACGCCGTTGGAACGTCCCCGAGGCGAAGATGGCCAAATCGGGCCGAAGATGATCGTTCAGAAGTGGCCATCTTCGCAATGCGGTTCTTGGGGCCGCGGCGGCGAAGGCGGCCCAACGATGACGAAGATTGCCAACTTTCCCAAGGTGGCCAACAGGAAGCGGCCATCTTCGCAATTCTTCGACCCCGCTGGGGTCAAATTCGCTACGAGCGAGTTTCCACGGCGGGCCGCAACAACATGATAGCCTGACCGCGGCTTGGCCGGTTACCAGTTATACTGACCGCGAAGCACCAAGCCATCGAAGGTGATGGCGTTGCCGACGTTGACGTAGTTGTTGGTCTGTACGGCCTGAATGTAGTTCGACGTCGAGACCGTGTTGAACCAGCACGCGAAGTAATAGCCGCCGCTCAAGCGGAACCGGCCGTTGGCGCTTTGCCAGCCGCTGCCCAGTTCGAATTCCAAGATTGGCACCGGGCGGAAATCCTTCCAACTGGTCCAGACCTGCGTCTGCTGGAAGCTATTGACCTGGCGGAAATCGGAGCGGAAGTTGCCCACCAGGATGTCGGCGAAGCCCTTGCCGTAGATCAAGAACCCGCGATTGGCGGCCTTGCGCTGGCCCAACAAACCGAAGCGGCTGCCGCCGCCGTCGAAGTTGATGTTCGTGCCCATGTTGGTTTGCCCGGGGCCGATCGGCTGCGACTCGCGGAACAACTGCGTCAGGTGGGCGTATCGCGTGCCCACGGCATAGTTCAGCGACCAGTTGCGGCCCCCGGCGATCAGCCGGCGATAGTCGAGGTCGACCAGTTGGAACCGCACGTTGTAGCGCGACAGCGACGCCAGGCTGTCGGAAGCGGCGGTGTAGGTGTGCGGGTCGGTGACCAGCGAATGCACGCCCAAGGGCGGGTTGGCGAACACCGATCCGTTGGCTTCGCTCTGGAAATAGGTGTAGGCCAGTTGCAGGCTGGAGCAACGGTCGAGCGCGTAGGTCGTGCCGACGCGGAAACCGGGCGAGTAATTCGGGTTCGCCGTCGCCACCGCGCCGAAAGGCACGGCCGTCGCCGGATCGACGCCGTTGCGCGGCACGGCATAGGCGACGTCGGCGTTTCGCGGCCGCAGGTACAGGAAGTCGAAGAACGCTCCCGAGCGATGGGGCCAGAATGGGTCGCAGCAATCGCCGCAGCAGGACGAAGCGCCGCAAGAGCCACAGCCCCTGGTCGCCGGGGCGAGGCTCTGGCTGGGCGCCGGCACGGCCGCCGGGCCGGCTGGGGGCGCGGCGTCGTCGGCCAGGTAGCCCATGTAGTAGGCGTCGGCGGCGGCTGACGCTTTGGAGTTCGCCGCGGCGCCATAAGCCGTCGGAACGCCGACGTATCCGTATCGGTAACCGGCCATTTTGGCCGGATCGGCCACGGGTTTTTGCTCGGACCGGAATAGAGACGCCAGGGGGCGTGCGAATCGCGTCTGGGCGGGCGCTGGGTCCGCGGCGCCCACGATCGAGATTGCCGCCATGGCACTCAAGATGAACGTTTTCACGCCTTTCTCCTCTGGTGAAGCCGGGGGTTCCTGGTGCGGAAAAACCCGTCCATGACTGTTGTTCCGATGACTCCAATTTCTCCATCGTCCGGAATATTCCAAAACCCCACAGAATGCCGGGCTTTCGTTCGAGTCGCCGCGATTTCGCCAGCTTGCCCGCAGCGTATGACCGTTATCGCCAGCCGGGTCGATGGGGTGCGCCGCTCGGCGGACATTGCCGCGCGCCAGGGCTTATTGACTGCGGCGCCGCTGGCCGAACCGCGCGCAGGCGCCCATCAGAACCAGCGCCGCTCCGCCCGCTAAGAACAGCCAAAAACTGGCGCCGGCGGCGACGATCGCGACGCAAATGCCGCCCGTGACGCCGCCAATGGAGGCGCCCAGCAAGGCGCCGGCGGTCGAGCGCGGATAAGCCAGCCCGGTGACAAAGCCGACGGCGGCGCCGGCCACGAGTCCGACGGCGGCATGGACCAAGACGAATACCGTGTTGCCCTGCAGTTTCCAATCGCTCCCCAACGACGCGTTGCGCGCCAGCGCCGCCACGATGCCCGCGGTGGTGACCAGCAGAAACAACGCCGCCAGCGAGTAGCCGCGCGCGGGGGGCGTCGCCGGAGGCCGCGTGTAGTCGTCCATGAACGAGTGTTCGCTCATCCGCCAAATTCCTCCTTAGAGCCGCCGATCCGAAAACTCCCTCTCCCTCTGGGAGAGGGAATTTTTTCCGCCTGTCGGCCAGCTCTTGGATACGTTCTTAACGATCGTCGGTCAGCTCTCCGTCGGCGCGGTGCGCCAAACGCTGGTACGTCGTCATGTCGATCATCTGCGTCAAAAACCGCACGGAGCCGTCGCCGAAGGCGAATTGGGCGCCGCCGCCGGTGTGGCTGCTTTCGAAACCGCCGACCACCAAGGCCGGCGTCGCGGCTCCGGCGACCGCGGGCTGATACTCGCCGCGGTCCTCGAAATTGAGATCGTCGGCATAGACCCAGGGCATCGTCGCCGTGCTGTCGGGCAACGGCGAACGCTCGGGCGGCGATGCGCCGGGGGAAAGCGGCTCGCTGGGAATCGCGCCGACCTTTTCCATGACGGCCAGAGGGCCGCCGGGGGCCGAGGTCGCATTGATCGGCGTCCCGGCGTTTCGCAAGGTCGCGCGCGTACCGGACAGCCAGCCAAGTTCGCCCTCCTTGATGAACTTCTCGCCGAGCACGATGGTGTGGGCGCGGCCGTCGCGAATGTCGCGGTAGCGCACGAGGCTGTTCAAAAACAACACGCCATGGTTGTCGGCGTCGATCGGCGCCTCGAGATCGTGGTGGCACCCCGCGTAGTTGCTGACGCCGGCGGGTATGTAGTTATTATCGCTCGGACAATGCAACAGGTAAAAGTAGCTGCGGCGCGCGCGGACGTTGTTGGGGTGGTAGGCGCCGACCGAGAAATCGAGGTGGCGAAAGACGTTGGCCTCTTCGAACCAAGGCAGGATTTGCGCGACCCAAGACAGATGATGACCGACGGCGCGGCTTCGGATCGGACCGGCGCTGTCGAGCGTGCCCGGCGGCAGGCAGCCGTGACACGATTCGTAATTCGCGATCGCCAGCGCGAGCTGACCGAGATTATTCGCACATTGACGCCGACGGGCCTGTTCGCGCGCGGCTTGCACGGCGGGCAGCAACAGCGCGATCAGCAACCCGATGATGGCCACGCAAACCAACATCTCGATCAGCGTGAACGCCGCTTTCATTCTCAAAGTCCTCGCCCGTCGAGCAACTGCCCGTCGGCCCGGTGGCCCAACAATTTCAACAGGGGCTGCGACGTGGAAGCTCCCAAAAACCGCGCCGAGCCGTCGGCGAAGACAAACAACGCGCCGCTGGGATGACGACTTTCGAAGCCCCCGACCGCCAGGGCCGCCTTGCCGGGCGCCGGCGCCTTGGCCGTGGCGCCGGGGACGGCAAGAGGGTCGGCATCGTCTCCGGCGAGCGCCAGCGTGCCGCCGAGGATCGAACTGCCATTGATCGCCGTCCCCGTGTTTCGCAACGTCGCCCGCGTGCCCGAAAGCCATCCCAGGTCGAGCTTCGTAACCAGTTTTTCTCCCAGCAAAATCGTGTGCGAACTGCCGTCGCTGATGTCTCGATAGCGGACGCCGCTATTGAGAAACAGCACTCCATGATTGTCGGCGTCGATCGGCGCCTCGACGTCGTGATGACAGCCGGCATAGTTGCTCACTCCCAGCGGCGCCAGGGCGCCGTTGCCGGAATCCGAAGGACACAGGAACGAATTGGCGCCCCAATTGCGCAGCGGGGCGTTCTTCGGCGCATAGGCCCCGGCGGCGAAATCGAGCCGGTCGTAGGCGTTTTGCTGCTCGAGTTGCGGCAGCAAATGGGCCAGCCAATTGATGTGCTGCCCCTGGGCCACGCTCTCGATCGGCCCGGCGGAATCGATGACCCCCGGCGGCAGCGATTCGTGCGCCGATTCGTACTGCTGCGCGGCCAAGCCAAGCTTCGCCAGGTTGTTCAGGCACTGCACGCGCCGCGCCGCCTCGCGCGCGGCCTGCACGGCGGGCAGCAACAGCGCGATCAGGATGCCGATGATCGCGATTACCACCAACAGCTCGACCAGCGTGAAACCTTTTCGTGCGTTCCGAATCATGAGGCGTCTCCGGGATTTGCCAAGTTGAACTCCCCTTGTTTGCTCTGACGCGCTCGCGTCGCCGCATCGCTCGGATAATCGGCCTGGACCATGATCCGCCGCCGGTCGGGGTGATCGTCGACGATGCCGACTTCGATCGTCACCGCCGCCGGTCGCCCCGACACGGCTTCGTCGCCGGAGAGCGACCAGGTTTCTCCACGGTAAGCGGGATCGTCGGCCAGCCGGGCGGCGGCGCGCTCGAACCCGGCTTCGGCCAAGCGCCGCGCTTGCGATGTCTGCTGCCGCGACTCCAATGCCTTTCTCTCCATCAAGGCCAGCTTGAGGAGCGAAGCCCCGAACATCACCAGCAGCGTCAGACAAATGAGCGCCATCAGCAAGACCGCGCCGCGCCGTTGGCTTGATTTTCGCTTCATGGCTTGGCCTCCGCGGGCTGCGCTTGTTTTCGTGCGGCATTCGTCGCCTGCCGAGCAGATCGCCGATCTCGTCCCGTTAGGGCCTCGACGCGCCAACCGCGACGAACGCTCGCCGGCCCGGCGCTCGCCGAATCGCCGGTTGGCACAAGCGACATGCTCGCCATCGCCGGCGCTTGGCCGCTTGCGATTTCAAAGACCAACTTCGCCTGCTCAGGCAGCGAGAATTGCTCCCTCTGGCGGCGATCTTCGCCGACGAACTCTTCGCGCGTGGCTTGTCCGCCTTCGGAGGCGTAATCGACGACGCGGCCCTCGCCGAACGTCAAGTGCAGCCCGCGCCGCTCGCCGGGCGCAACGTCCTCGGCCATCGCCACGTCGGCGCGAAACTGTTCGGCCAGCCGGGCGAGCGAATTGGTCTCGTGCAGATGCCGACGACCGCCGCGATCGACGCCCATCAAAATGCCGAGCAGCCCGAAGGCGACGCTCGCCAGCACAGAACTGATGCTGATCGCCACGACCGCTTCGACCAGGCTATAGCCGTCTCGTCGTGTTCCTGTAGGGAACGCCCCCCGTGGCGTCCCGCCCGAATCGCGTTGGATGGTCGACCGCCGGTTCCCCGGCACGCCACGGAGGGCGTGCCCTACAAGGCGTATTGCGACGACGTTGCGGCGCCGGCTTGCGGCTCGTCGAGTAGTCATCGTGGGGCCGCCTTTCGATATACCCATCCGCTCAGCCGAACGCGGTCTCGGCTGGCTCCGGCCTGCGGCTGCCAGGAAAGTTCCACATCGATCCGCTTGGCCGCGACCGGCCCGGGCGACTCGGTGAGTTGCAGCTTGATTTGGCCGCCGGGCAGCCATTCGCCCGCCGGCAAACCGCGCTCGGCGCCGGCGAGCGTCTCGGACGTGAGTTCCTCGAAGGACGCGGCCGAGAGCCGCTCCAGCAAGTTGTCGGCCGCTTCGATGGCCGCCTGCCGCGTTTCGGCGGCGCGGCGCTGCCGGGCCACGGCGCCCAAGGTGGAAACCGTCAACGGGATCGCCGCTCCCAACAAGGCGCAGGTCACGCAAAGTTCCACGATCGTGAATCCGCGGCGGAGGCGGCGAGCGTTCATAACAGCTTCTCGATCAACGCGACCAACGGCAGGTACATTCCGACGACGACGCACAGCACGAAGCCGCCGAACGCCAGCACCGCGGCCGGCACGACGAATTGCAACACGACTTGAAGGCGATAGGCCAGCTTGCGTTGAATACCGGCCGCGATCTCGCGCAGCAGCCAGGGCAAGTTGCCGACGCGCGCCGCGCTCTTCAGCATCGCCGTTTCGTCGGCGCGAAGCAACCCGCGGTCGTGAAAGCTGTCGCACCAATCGGCGCCCTCCTGCATGTCGGCCATGACCAACACCAGGCGAAGGCCCAACGAGGGGTTCGGATGTTTGCGGGCCAAGACGGCCAACGCCGGTTCGAGCGGGCGACCCGCTTCGGCGACCACCGACAACGTCCGCAATACCGCCCCCAATTCTTGCCGCCGGACGATGCCGGCGATCCCCGGCGGATCCCAAAGCGCCAGGCCGAAATATCGCAGCGTCAGGTAAACAAACGCCAGGCCCGACAGCAACAGCGCGATCGGGCCGATGGGAACCGTGACGAAGGCGTCGCAAGCCTCGATCACCCGGAGCGTCAGCCAGGGAAGTTCGGCGTCGAAATCGGAGAAAATTTTGATCAGAGCCGGGACGATTTTGATCATCACGAATGACAAGATCGCCGCGGCGGCGATCGACAGGTTGATCAAGTACCACAGCGGCGCCAGCGCCTTCTGGAACGAGATCTGCGCGCCCGAGAGCCGCGCCGCCTCGTCGAGGGCCGCCCCCAGCACTCCCGCTTCGCTGCCCGCCTCGATGACGGCCAGCGACTTGGCCGACACGAGGCCGGGCGATTGGCGCAGGGCGTCGATCAGCGGCGTCCCGGCGGCCAACAGCCGCGAGAAGCGGCGGGCCTGCCAGGCGAAGGCCCCGCGCCATTCGTCGCCGAACGCCTCGACCGCCGGCGCCAGCGGCATGAATCGCCTGGCCGCCGCGGCCATCGTGATCAGCAGCGCGGTGCGGCAGCCCAAATGATAACGCCACAGCGCGACGCACAGCGCGATCGCCCCGGCGATCGCCAAGACGATGGCGAACCAGTTGAGCATCAGCAGGCAGCCTTCCAGCAAGCCGACCGCGACCATCGTCCGGCCGATGACGTTCATCGCCAGATAGAGGGCGTCTTCGGGTTGCTCGTCGCGGCCGTAATAAAACAGCTTGACCGCGACCAGCACGGCGATGCCGAGCAGAAGCAGCCCGGGAATGCTTTGTGCGGAGATCATCCCGCTCATCGCGGCTTCCTAAGTCAATTTTTCGATCAGACTCACCATCGGCAGCAGCGCGCCGGAAACGAGAAACAGCAGGCCCCACAGCACCAACAAGAAGGTCAACGGCGGCGCGAGCATCCGCAGCAAGGTCAGTTGCGTCTCGACGCGGCCCTCGAACATTTCGGCCGCCGTTCGCAAGGCCTCGGGCAAGGCCCTGGCCTGCTCACCCCACTCGGCGATCGGGCCCAGGCTCTTGGGAAACGCGGCCAAGGCGCCGAGCGAGGCGCGCAGCGATTGCCCGCCCTCCGTGTTGTCGGCGGCGCGACGGCAGGCGCCGAGCAACTCGGCGTCGCGGGCGCCGACGCCGGCCAATCGCAAACACTCGGGCATCGTCAAGCGGTTTTCGATCAACAACGCCAGCAGCCGACAAAACCGGGCCAGCGCCGCCCAGCGCGCGATCGAGCCTAGCAGCGGCACGCTCTTGAGCATGCTGCGCAGCTCCGGCACGTCGGTCGAGAGCCAGACGAACAGCCAAACGGCCGCACTCGATAACAGGCATCCGGCGAGCACGTAGGTTCCGCTGTCCGACATGCTGATGAGAATCACCGACGAGGTCGGCAAGTCCATGTCGAAATCGTCGAAAATCTGGGCGATTCCCGGCACGACCGCGACGCCGAAAAAGGCGAACACGGCCAGCAACAGCGAGATCAGCAGCAGCGGATAGGCGAGCGCCAGCCCGACCTGGCGGCGGACGAGCGCCGCACGGCGCTCCAGGCTCACGAACTCTTCCAAGACGGCGCCCAGCCGGCCCGAATGCAGCCCGGCCAGCACCAGCCCGCGCAAGTGCGAGGGGAACCGCGGTCCTTGCGAGGCCAGCGCCTCGTCGAGCGGCAAGCCGCGGTGCAATTGGTTCGAGATGGCCGACAAGGCGCGCGCCAGGGGACCGCGGCCCAGTTCGAGCGAAGCGGCCTTGAGCCCCGCGTCGAGCGGCAACCGCGACTCGGCCAGTGTGGCGAGCAAGGCGCCCAGGTCGACCGTTTCGGCGACCGACAACGGCGTTTGGTCGTCCGCGGAGACGATCGCCGCGTCGAAAACCGTCTCGTCGGGCGCCTCGCTCAGACGCACCGAGAGCAAGCCGGCAATGGCCAAGTGCGAGATCGCCTGCTCGCGGCTGTCGGCCGCGACTTCGCCGCTTTGCGGCCGGCCTCCGGCATCCTGGGCTTGATAGCGATAGGTGGGCATGGGCGGCTAATTACCCAGCGATTTCAACAGCGAAATCCAAGGCCAAAACACCAACAAGGCGTAGGCCAGGACCGTCGAACCGGCGACCCCGATCGTCAACGCCGCCGGCAGCAGCAA
>DATNEC010000521.1:0-5770 GCA_035606815.1 Pirellulales bacterium | reverse complement strand
TCGTCGGACAAGAGCGCGTTCAGGTCGGACCGCGACGATTGCCGCTTGTCGTCGGGATTGCATTCCAAGATGAACGGCGCCGCGTCGAGGGACGGCAAGCGGGAATGCTTGTTTCGATATTTTTCCACAAGGTCGGCGCGTCCTTGGATGGGATCGTGTACGGCGAAATGCGACAGGTAGAGAAAAAACGGGCGATCTCGATGCTCGTCGATGAACTTCACCGCTTCGTCGGTCAAGCGATCGGCCAGGTAGTCGCCCGGCGCGTCGGCTAGCCCGTCCAAACCGAAAGGTGCATGGTGGCCGGCGTTCGGCCAGCCCTTGTTCCAGCGCGGAATCTGCACGTCGAACCCGTGCCGGAGCGGCCCGGACGGCCCCTCGCCGAGGTGCCACTTTCCGACGTGGGCCGTGGCATAGCCGAGGGCCTTGAACGCTTCGGCGAGAGTCGTTTCCTCGAACGGCAGATGCTGGCGCGCGGCCGCCTGGTCCAGTTTCTGAAATGGAAAGGCTTTTCGGCCGGGCAGCCAGTCGGTCAGTCGCAGCCTGGCGGGATACTTGCCCGTCATGATGCTGGCGCGGGTCGGCGAACAAACGTGACAGGCCGCATAGGCATGGGTGAAGCGCACGCTTTGCCGGGCGAAGTCGTCGATCCGCGGCGTTTCGTAAAAGCGGCTGCCGTAGCAGCCCAGGTCGCTCCATCCCAGGTCGTCGACCAGAAAGAACAAGACGTTGGGCGGCCGCGGGTCGGCAAGCGCCGTCGAGGAGCCGGCGGCGACGGCCAACAGCAGCGCGAAATGACAAGTTCTATTCATGGCAGTGCCCGCGTGCGGCGTCTTGGATCGGATGTTTTGTTCATCTCCCGCCGCCGAATTTACTCCGCCCATTCTTTTTCCACCGACGGCCAGAGGATCCAATCGCCGTCTTGCGCAGCGGCCCAGGCGCTGGCGATGGTGTCGGCGTCGAGCTTGGCCTCCGGCCCCCATCGGCTGGCGACCTCATTGCCTGCTTTCGGCGGCCGCCCGCCGTCGTCGTCGCCGTCGACCCCGCAGGAATAGACGAGCGGCCGGCCGTCGATGATGCGATAACATAGCGGCCGGCCCGTGAAGCGATCGAGCGGAACGGCCGGCAGCAAGCTCGGCGCCAACTCATCGAGCGTCGCCGGCCAGGCGTTGTGGCGGCGATGGTAAAGTTCCAAGGCGATGGCCGTGAGTGTGGCATCGCGGCGCTGCGTGGTCAGTTCCGCAACGAGAGGGACCATGTACGAGGCGGTCCCCGGCAGCAAATCGAGCACGGGCCAATACCGCGTCCTCTCCAAGGGCGAGCTCGCCAAGGCTCGCATCGTTTTTTCCGCGGAAGACTCTTGCCACTGCCACATCGGGCGAGCGTAGTCGGCTTCCGCTTCGTCCCAAAGTCGGTCTGCCAGATCCATCAGTTCCTTGCGGTTGGCCATTTCCGCCGACATCAAGGGGCCCGCCAAACCCAGCTCGACCCCCCACGTTCTCCAAGCGAGCGCCAAACGTCCTTGGACAGGCCCGGCCGCATTGAAATCTCGATACAGCCTTCTAAAACCTTCCGGGGTCAATCTGCCGCCGCCCTCGCCATCGTCGGTAAAAGTCCGCTGCAGAAAGTCGTCGAGCACATCCCGGTCGCCATCCAGGCGCCATCGAAGCGTTCCACCCTCCGCATAGGCGGCGATCGCATGCGCCAGCCGCTTCCATTGCTCGTCGCTGCACAACTCAGGCCGCTCGGCGGCGACCGTCGCCGTAACGTGCAACGCCATCCGATAGATTGCTGAAGAGATCAATTTGACGACCAGAAATGGGGCGGCGTCTTCATTGTGTTCGGCCATTCCGATCAGCGCCAAGACGTCGTCCGCGTACTTCGAGCCATTGCCGGCTTCCGACGCTCGGCGCGCATCAGCATAGAGCAACTCGCCGAGGAATCGAATCTCCTGATGCTGAGGCAACACGCATTCGATAAGCCAGCGGTCGTAACGATCGGGCGATTCGCCATGTGCGTCGGCGCCGCTGGCGAACTTCATCAAGAAATCGCGGTTCGCCGGATCGCCATAGATGAATCCAAAACGCGGCTTGCTCGCCGCCTGCCGGATCAAGGCCAACGTCTCTCGATGCTCGTCCAGGTAAGCGGCGAGCGAGGGCCGGGATTCATTCGCCGCATCGCTGGTCCCGAAGCTAAGCGCATTGGGCCGGCCCGCGGTCGGCAGCATCAACAAAGCCTCGCGGTACAAGGGCCACGCGCGGTCGTCCGGCGGGACGGCTTGCGGTTCGCGATTGAAGTCCGCAAGGTAATTATGGGAAATCGTCGGCCGGCCGGTCACGTACCGCACGAACAACAACACGTAAAGCAGCAGCACCGCTCCCGTCACCGCGCTCAGCCCCTGAAGTGAATGCCGCAGCAGCCGCCAGGCGAGCGGGCGGCTGCGCAATTTGGCGCGGCGGATCAGCCGGGCGGCTTGCCGAGGATCGCCGAAATCAACGACGAGTTGCTCGGGCGAACGGCCCGCCGCCAGGCCGTCGTCGAAATGGTCGGTCAGCTCGCGCGCGATGTCGGCCCGTTCGCTCTGCCAGAGCCGAGCTCGGACCAACACCGCGTCGAGCAGGTTTCGCAACGGCGCCGGCAGCAAGACGGCCGCCGGCAGCCGCGTGCTCCGCAACAGCCGCGCGGCCCGCTCGGCGGCGCCGAACTGTTCGATCAAGTCGGCCGCCGATTCGCCCGCGGCCAAGCGCGCGACGAAATGTTCGGCCAACTCGCCGGCCGCCTGGCTCGCCAGGGCCGGCTGCAAGCGGGCGCGGGCAAGCAGTCGCTCGATCCACTCCGCCGCCGGCGCCGGCAAATCGAGATCGAGGCGAGGCCGTCGCTTCGACCGCGGCAGGAAATGGCCGCGGGCCTCCTGTTCGCGAAAACGCTCGGCGATCTCTCGCGGCGATTCTCCCGAAGCCAGCGAAGTCGAAAAGGCCGCGATCAATTCGCGGGCCAGCGCGGCCCGTTGCCGCCGACTGCGGCGCGAGCGACGCAGGCCCAGGTAGATCAGTCCCGGCAGCGGCCCGGGCAGTCGGGCATCGTGGATGATTTTGCGCACGTCGAGCGTGCGTTGCGATCCCGGCTCGAACCAGTCGCCGAGCGGAGCGTAGGCCGCCAGCGCCCAAAAGCCTCGAGCCGGCGCGGGCGGAGCGGGCGGGTCGGCAGGCAAGGGTTCGCGGGGAGCGATTGGGGGAGACCGAAACAAACGCGAAAGGAAGTTCATGCGGGAGCCCCTTTCAGCGAGACGGGCGACGGTTGGTTGAGAATGCCCAAGCCGGCCAGCGCCTGGACCAGGGCCTGCCATTGCCGCGCGTCGTCGGCCAGCCGGCGTTTGCCTTTGGCGGTGAGGGCGTAGTATTTGCGCTGCCGCCCCGCGTCGGACTGCCGCCACTCGGCCCGGACCAGACCCTGCGCTTCGAGATTGTAGAGCAGCGGGTAGAGCGTCGACTGGCCCATCGCCAGCACGCCGGCGGAGCGGTCGGCCAGGGCCTCGATCAGTTCGTAGCCATATTTGGCGCCCGGTTCCAGCAGCTTCAGCACGGCCGCCGGGCCGGCGCCTCGCATCAGTTCGCGTTCGACGCGCATTCGCCGCTCCTTTTTCGCCGCCCCGCCACACCTGTTATGCGTCACATACTATGTTACACATAGCAAACGCCGCGGGAGAAAGCAAGCGAATTCACGGATGGATTTCTCGATTGAGAAATCACTCCTTCGTTTCTTATTAGGCCGCCCCCGCCTTTGCGAACGAAGTCATGCGGCAGATTTCGGCCTCCGGCCGATTTTGGATATACTGATCTGAGAGGGCGCCGTGCGGCGCCGCTCGGACGAATGCCGTGAATCGAGGTTTGCCATGGCGACCATTGAAGCCCTGCTGACTGCCGAGGATTATTACGAATTGCCGGACTCGGGCGTTCCGTCGGAGTTGGTGCGGGGGAGGATCGTGCCGATGAATATGCCCGGATACCGTCATGGCAAGATTTGCAACAAACTCGGCGCCATTCTGCGAGTCTTCGTCGACGAGCACGATTTGGGAGAAGTTTTGAACAACGATTCGGGCGTCGTCACCGAGCGCGGTCCCGATACCGTTCGCGGGCCGGATGTTTGCTTCTATAGCCATACGAGAATCCCGAAAGGTTCGGAGCCGATCGGCTATCCTCCGGCGCCGCCCGAACTGGTGTTCGAGGTTCTTTCTCCGACCGACCGCTGGCCCGATATGCTCGCCAAAGCCGCCGAGTATCTCAAAGCGGGCGTCGAAATGGTCTGCGTCGTCGATCCCGAGAGCGAAACGCTCGTGGTCCATGACGCCGCTCAACCCCGACGCACTTTGACGGCGGATGAGGAGTTGGCGTTTCCCGCATGGCTGGGCGGATTTCGCCTGCAGGTCCGGCGGTTGTTTGCCTAGATGTGCGAAGACGGACCCATCAAAACCGGCGGATTTCGCTTCAGCCTGCGAGTTGCCTGAATTGAGCGGGGCCAGGGTTCTCCCGGGCCGGGGCGGCGACAAACTCCTCGTAAGCCTCCAACGCGAACTGCCGGGTCGCCGGGTGGAGTATCTGAGCGCCTACGGCGATTGGTAGCCGCCGCCGCTTCCCGCCTGTTTCATCCTTCCGCCGTCAGCCGTTCTATGTCTGTTTCGCTTGTCGCCCTATAATTCGCGGCAGGCGCCAGAGGCGCCGCGAATAGCGAAAACATTCAACGGAGTCCATGCGAGTGAAGGACCAGAGCTTGGATCTGAAGCCCTACGGCATCGCCGTGGCCGACGTCTGGCGAAACGCCGCCCCCGCGCGGCTCTATGAAGCGGCCGTGCTGCACGACAAGGGCGCGATCAGTGCGTCGGGCGCGCTGGTTTCGCTTTCCGGCTCCAAGACCGGGCGCAGCCCGAAAGACAAACGGATCGTCAAACACCGGGCCAGCGAGCAAGACGTCTGGTGGGGCGATGTGAATATCCCGCTCGACCAGGAGACGTTCGCCACGAACCGCGAGCGGGCGATCGACTTTCTCAACTTTCGCCCGCGGCTGTACGTGGTCGACGGCTATGCCGGCTGGCGCCCCGAGTACCGGCTGAAGGTGCGGTTGATCTGCGCGCGGCCTTACCATGCGCTGTTCATGCACAACATGCTGATCCGCCCGACGGCCGCGGAACTGGCCGATTACGGCGAGCCCGATTTCCTGATCTACAATGCCGGCGAATTTCCGGCTAACAAGCACACGCGGCAGATGACTTCGAAGACCAGCGTCGATTTGAATTTCGAGAGCCGCGAGTTCGTGCTGCTGGGCACCGAGTACGCAGGCGAAATGAAAAAAGGCGTATTCACGATCATGCACTACCTGGCGCCGAAGCAAGGCGTGCTGTCGATGCACTGCTCGGCCAACGAAGGCGACGCGGGCGACGTCTCGCTGTTCTTCGGCCTCTCGGGCACCGGCAAGACGACCCTCTCGGCCGACCCCCGCCGGCGGTTGATCGGCGACGACGAACATTGCTGGAGCGACGAAGGGGTGTTCAACATCGAGGGGGGCTGCTATGCCAAGTGCATCAATCTCTCGGCCGAGAAAGAGCCGCAGATTTACCAGGCGGTGCGCTTTGGCTCGGTGCTCGAAAACGTGGCCTTCGACCCCATCTCACGCGAGGTCCATTACGCCAACGACTCGATCACCGAAAACACGCGGGCCAGCTACCCGATCGAATTTATTCCCAACGCCAAGCTTCCCTGCGTGGCCGGGCATCCGCGCA
>DATNEC010000518.1:0-6194 GCA_035606815.1 Pirellulales bacterium | reverse complement strand
GGCGCGGATGGCCCCCTCGGAATTGCCGCGCCAACGCTCCATCTCGGGGTACACGACCTGGCCGTCGATGGGGGCCTTGATGACGCACTTGGCCAGTTGGCTTTCGATCTGGGCCAGCTTGTCGGCCTCGATCTCGTGCTTGGCGCTCTCGGCCGCGACCTTGGCTTGGGAGGTGTTGATGTCGCTTTCGTGCTTCTTGAGGGTCTTGGCCTTGGTGTACGTCCGCAGCACTTCCAGCTTCACCTCGGCGACCTCCAATTCCTTGAGGTATTTCTCGACGCCAAACCGGTCGGCATCGAGTTTGAGCTGGCCGATGTAGCCGCGGGAAGCCATCTTCTGGCTGTATTTCAGCGTGTTCTTCGCGTGGCGAATGTTCTCCTCGGCCACGAGCATCTCGCTCTCCAGTTTTTTCTCTTCCTGCCTGGACGTGCCGAACTCATACTCGTCCTTGGCGATCAGGTTCGCCGCGAGCTCGTTTTGGGCCTGGCTCAGCGCGGCGGCGGCCGTGTTGAGTGCGATCCGCTGCGTGGCCGAGTCGGTGCGCAGCTTGGCGTCGTCGAGCTTGACCAGAAAATCGCCTTGCTTGACCACCGTCCCCTCGGGCACGATCTGGATGATCCGCACGCCCTCGGCGGTCGGCGATTGCACTTCGCAGACCACGTCGACGTTGGCCGAGCTTTCCACTTCGCCCCGTTCGGTGACGTCGTTGACGAACATGCCGATTTTCGCCTGCTCGACGATCAGTTCGGCGCGGTCGTCGGGCCAGAGCCCGTCGCGAAATGCCCACCCGATCGCCGCGACGAGCGCGACGGCCGCGGCCGCCAGCAGCGCCCGTCCCGGGCCGCGGCGGCGCGCGCCTGGCCGGATCTCGGACGTGTGGCTTGCTCGTTCGGAGATTGAATCGACGGCCATCAATGGTTCTTTGGACATCGGATCGCCTTGTTCCATCTGGAGAACCAAGATACCTAACGTTCTAGGTTTTGCAATGAAAATCCAGTCCCCGCGCTTCCCTCGCGGCGGAGGCTGCTCTACGGTCGCTCTCGGCCATCATGCAATAATCTGGCCGTCCCCGCGAGACGAAGAGCGGCCGCGTTGCTAGACTGTGGTACGACTGGCAAAAGCACTCGGCCCCGGAACAACGAAATCCTCATGCGCATTATCGGCGGCAAGGTTTACGATCCCGCCAGCGGTCTCGACGGCGTGGTCAAGGAGATCTGCATTGCGGACGGGCGGATCGTGGCCGAGGCCGCCGGCGGCCGCACGATCGACGCCACGGGCATGATCGTGTTTCCCGGCGGAGTCGACGTTCATACGCACGTCGCCGGCGGGGCGATCAACTTCGCCCGAGCGATGACCCCCGAAGACCACCGCCGCACGCAGGCTTTCATTCGCACGCAAACCGGCCGTAGCGGCTTGGGCGGCATGGCCCCCACCACCTTCGCCACCGGCTACCTTTACGCCGGGATGGGCTGGACAACCCTCAACGAAGCCGCCGTGCCGATTCTCTCGGCCAAGCACACCCACGAAGAGCTGCGCGACGTGCCGATCGTCGACAAAAGCTGCCTCGTGCTGATGGCCAACAACGAGATCGTGCTCGATCTGCTCGAAGCCGGCGAAATCGAGCGGGCCAAGCAGGTCGTGGCTTGGCAGATTTGGGCCTCGAAGGCCTACGGCGTCAAAGCGGTCAATCCCGGCGGCGTGGCGGCTTGGAAGTGGGGCAAAGACGCCAAACAGCTCGACGATCCGATCGAGGGCTACAACAAGCTCACGCCGGGCGCCATCGTTTCGGGCCTGGCGCAAATCGTCGAGGAGTTGGGCCTGCCCCATCCGCTGCACCTGCACTGCAACAATCTCGGGGCGCCCGGCAACATCTCGACCACGCTCGAAACCATGCGGCGGCTCGAAGGGCGCCGCGCCCACATGGCCCACTTGCAGTATCACGCCTACGGCGGCGACGACTGGAGCACGATGCGCTCCGAAACCGTCGCGCTGGCCGAGTATTTCAACGCCCATCCGAACATGACGACCGACGCCGGCGCCGTGCTGTTCGGCGACACCGTGACGATCACCGCCGACGGCCCCTGGCAGCACCTGCTCTACAAGCTCACGGGGCGCAAATGGGGCAACCTTGACGTCGAAAACGAGACCGGCTGCGGCATCGTGCCGTATACCTATCGGCCCAGCAACCTGGTCAACGCCGTGCAGTGGGCCGCCGGGCTGGAATTGCTGCTGCTGATCGACGATCCGTGGCGAGTGTTTCTGTCGACCGACCATCCCAACGGGGCCTGTTTCTGGCGCTACCCGGAGATCATCCAACTTTTGATGTGCGCCGATTTCCGCCGCGACTGCATCGCCAAGCTGTCGCCGCAAGCTTTGCAGCGAATCACGCTGCCGGAACTCGACCGCGAGTACACGCTGTACGAGATCGCGACGATCACCTCCGCCGGACCCGCGCGGGCCTTGGGCCTGCCGCAGAAGGGACAATTGGGCGTCGGCGCCGACGCCGACCTGGTGATTTACGAAGAGGAAGCGGACATCGCCCGCATGTTCGGCCACCCGCGATACGTCATCAAAGGGGGCGAGATCGTGATCGAAGACGGCGAGATCCGCGCCACGCCGCACGGCCGCGAGTTCCTGGTGCAGCCGGGCTACGACGAAACCATCGAAGGCTTCTTGCGGCCTTTGTTCGAAGATTGCTATACCATGTCCTTTGAAAACTATCCGGTCGAGCTGGAGCGCATCGAGCAGCCGGAAATTCGCGACTGCATCGCAGTCGAATGAACACCGCCGAATGAGCATTCTCACCCTGACGCTGAAAGACCAGTTGGCCGTGCCGCTGGAAGCGGAAGCGCTTTCGCCCGACGCCTTGGGCCATCTCTCGCTCGACGAAGTTCGCGCCGTCCCGCTGTACCTGGGCAAGCGGCGGCGACGGATCGATGAGCTGTTCGACGTGGCGGGGCAACCCGGCGACGAGTTGCACCTGCGGGGCGACCTGCACCGCGTGAAATGGATCGGCCGGGGCATGACGCGCGGACGGATCACGGTCGACGGCAACGTGGGCATGCACCTGGGCGCCCACATGAAAGGGGGCGAGATCGAAGTCCGCGGCGATGCCGGCGATTGGATCGGCGCCGAGATGACCGGCGGGTTTATCCGCGTCCGCGGCAACGCGGGGGGCCAGGCCGGCGCCGCCTATCGCGGCAGCATGGCCGGCATGCGCAACGGCACGATCATCATCGAGGGATCGGCCGGACTGGAAATCGGCATGCGAATGCGCCGCGGCACGATCGTGATCGGCGGCCCGGCGAAAGACTTCGCCGGCCTGCAGATGAAAGGCGGCACGATCGTGCTTTTGCGTGGGGCCGAAATCCGCACCGGCGCCTGGATGGTGCGCGGCACGATTATCTCGCTCGCGCCGCTCCCCTTGCTGCCGACCTTCGCCTTCGCCTGTTCGCAGAATCCGGTGTTTTTGAATCTCTACGCCAAGCGATTGAAAGCCTGGGGAATTTCGCTGCCCTACGCGCCGCACGAAGGTTGCTACGACTGCTACTCCGGCGACGCCTCGGCGCCCGGCAAGGGAGAGCTTCTGGTTTGGCGTCCGGCGTAAACCGCTTTATTCACCACGGATTTTGCGAGCTTCACCCGTGCGGCGCCGGGCGCGGTAGGCCGCGGCCGGGCGGCTTCAAGGCGTGCTTGCAGTTGGCCAGCACCTGGCGAAGCTTCCAGAAATACGACGACTCCATCCGGCGGACCGTATCCGAAAGGCGCTCCGCCGCGCCTTCCAAGTAGCAAAGCCGGGCTTCGCGGTCGGCGAGAATCTGGTTCGATCGGGCCAATAGCAACTCCGCTTCCGAACGATGCCGCCGCAAACGGCCCAGCGCTTCTTCGCTCTTGGCCAGGCTTTGTTGCGTCTGGGCCAGGCCCAGTTGTGTCTGGGCCAACTGCGATTCGTGCATGGCCAACGCTTGTTCCAGCCCCTTGCGTTCTTCGCCCTCGCGCAGGCGACGTTGCTTTGCTTCGTGCCCAAAGGGCCCGAAAAAAAAGCTTGCCAATTCGCGGACGGCAAGCTCGGGATGTTCGAGCAGCGCCTCGTATTGCTCGGCCGCAAAGCCGTTGAGCAGGCTCAGCGTGTTTCGAGTCCAAACATCCGCGCGGCCCGCCGCGGCCGCCAGGACGGGCGGTCCCAGGACGCTGAGCACTCCGCTGCGCGCAAACGACGGCGCGACGTCGGCGTACTCCGGCGACGCCAGCCGGTCAAGCACCGCGTTGATGACGACAAGTTGCTTTTCGGACCGGAGACCTTCATTGGAGTAGGTGCCCGGCATCTCGGTGAGCAGCGACAACGGCTCGGGGACGTGGCACATCCCTTCGCGAAACGCCACGACATAGTTGAGAAACCAATCGGAGTGCCACTGGAGATCGGCGAGAAAACCGCCGGCCGCGTCGAACGCCGACCGTTTCATGATCGTCGTGTGGCCGGGGATGCAGGCGTGGCCCAACAGCCGTTCCGTTTCAGCCGGCGAGAAATATCGCGGCGCATCGCACCAGCAACTGGGGTTCGGGCGAATTGCTCCGGTCACGCCGTCGACGATCGAGAAGTAGGAGCAGCATAGCCCGGCTTCGGGATGCTCCTCCAAGGCGGCCATCGTCCTCTCGATGAAACCGGGCAGAACGTAATCGTCCGAGGCGGCGCAGAACACGTACTTGCCGCTGGCGCGGGCGGCGCCAATACCCATGTTCTCGACGACGCCCCGATTGTGCTCGTTGTGAATGGGCTTCACGACCGAATCGCTCTGCGCATAACGGTCGAGGATCGCCGCCGTGTCGTCGGGCGAAGCGTCGTTGATGACGATCAACTCTTTGGGGCGCACCGACTGGGCGAGCAACGCATCGAGCGCGCGCGGCAGGTACTGCGCGTGCTTGTAAGTCGGCATGATGACCGACAGATCGGCAGTGCGACTCATATCCCACCCTCGGTGCGGCCCTCGCGACCGCTTCAGGCGACCTGGCGTCGTTGGTCGCTCAATTGCGCCTGCATCGTCTTGATGTTGAAGTATTTCGGATCGGTCAGCGAGCCGGGCGCCTTGCCGGCCGCGAAGGCGGTCACCAGATCGCGGACCGCGTCGCGCACCGTGCGCCTGGGCGCCCACCCCAGTTCGCGTTCGATCTTGCCCGACGAGATATGGTACGAACGCAAATCGTTCGTCGGCGAGGTCACGATGCGAACGTCGTCGCCGACCTCTTGCCGGACCAACTCGGCGATGTCGCGGATCGACAGATTTTGCCAGCCGGCGTTGTAAATCTTGCCGTCGATCCGTTCCTCGGGCCACTGCAAGGCCGAGACGTACAATTCGGTCATGTCTTCGATGTGCAGGTTGGGCCGCCGTTGGGCGCCGCCGAAGACGGTGATCTCGCGTTTGTGGCAGGCCAAGTTGGTGAGAATGTTGACGGACAAATCGAGCCGCAGCCGCGGCGAATAACCGCAGACCGTCGCCGGCCGCAGGATCAGCGTGGCAAAGCCCGGCTCGCGCTCGGCCAACAACGCGTCTTCGCAGAGGGCCTTGTACTTCGAATAATCGGTCAGCGGCCGCAGGGGCAGATCTTCGGTGACGTTTTCTTCTTCCTTGATGCCGTAGACGCTGGATGACGAGGCGTAGATGAACCGCCGCACGCCGCGCCGCTTGGCCAGCTCGACCAGCGGCAGGAAGGCGTCGTAGTTGATCGAGCGGCCCAACTCCGGGTCAAGCTCGAAGCTGGGATCGTTGGAGACGCAGGCCAGATGGATCACGGCGTCGCAGCCGGTGAGGGCCACGTCGAGCGCCTGGCGGTCGCGCAGGTCGGCGTGGATCTCGCGCAAGTTCGCGTGTCCGCGCACGGCGTCGAGCGGGCCGGCGCCGAAGTAGTACGCGTCGAACACGCGCACATTGTGGCCCGCGGCCAGCAGCTTGGGCGTCAGGACGGAACCGACATATCCCGCGCCGCCCGTCACCAAGACCGTCCAGGTTCGTTCCATCGGAATCCTTTCCATCGCGAGAGCCAAATCGATCTTTTCGCCGCCGTTCAGCCGGCGACTCGGAGCCGCGGCGCGCCGTGTGCGTCGTGCGTTTTGAGCAGGCATTCGACGTGCCGGTACAGCGGAATGCGTTCGATCGAACGTTGGTTACCCATGATCGTGACGGCCTCGGCGCCCACCA
>DATNEC010000508.1:0-7688 GCA_035606815.1 Pirellulales bacterium | reverse complement strand
GGCCGCAGACCGCACGGATACCGAGGGGCCTTTGCATCGCGAGTTTCCGTCTCGATACGCCTCGAAGTCGCCGCTACGGCTTGAAGTCGAACACCAGCACCTTGTCGACCCGCGGGCCGACGAGCTTGACGAACTCCTGGTGCGCCGGATGAGGCAAGTAAACCGCCCGCCCGGCCTCGTCCTTGAACGTCACGACGAAACCGTGGGTGAAGCCGGCGGCCTTGCCCTCGACGCTCATGTCCGTGCCGCACTCGAAATCGACGATCGTGTCAATCTTCTTGGGCAGCGCCGAAAAGGCGTCAACCACCTCTTGCACCTGTTCCTTCGTCACGTCGTCCTTGAATTTGAAGAGCACGATATGCCGCAACAGCCCGGCCGGCTTGTCCGCGGAGGTTCTTGCCTGCTTGTCGGCAGAGCGGACCCCCAGCGCGGCGAGCATCTGTTCGGCCACGAAGCGGTTGCCGGCGGCGTTCAGGTGGACGCCGTCGCTGGTGAGCACGCCCTTTTCGGCATTCTCGGCATTGTGCTGCTTAAGATAGCTCTGGAAAGCCTGGTGCAGGTCGAGCAGTTGCACCTTGGCTTCCTTGGCCGTATCGCGGCTGATTTGGCTGTATTCGTCCAGCATTTCGTCGAGTTTGTTCGAGCCGTCGGTCTTTTCGCCGATCACGCTAGGCGTGCAAAGAATCACGCGGGCGCCGGCCGCTTGAATCTTGTCGATCAGTCGCCGCAAGCCGGCGGCGTAGACATCCTTGGGCGTGCCGCGATTTTGCTGCGAGTGCCAGACGTCATTGATCCCGATGTAGATCACGACCACGGTCGGTTTCTTGGCGAGCACGTCGGCGTCGAGCCGCTTCTCCAGGTCCGGCACTTTGTTGCCGCTGATGCCGGCCCCGATCACCTCGACGCCCAACTCGGGCTCTCGCTCGGTGATCAGTTCCTTGACCAGCGTCACATACCCATGCGGGCCGGCGCCGGCCTGCGTGATCGAGTCGCCGAAGAACGCGATGCGATCGCCCTTCTTGAGCGGCTCGGCGGCCGTGCATTGAGAGGAGATTGCGAACAGGGTCATGCTTGCGCCCAGGGCCAATGCCAGACGGCGGACGAACTTCGCGGACAAGAAACCAGCGGCGCGATGGGAAAGTCGCATGCTTATGTACCTCAAGGCTGTGTCTTCGAGAAGGCTGTGTCTTCGAGCTTCGGATCCGAGCGGGAAATAACCGATTCGGCTTGCTCAGCAGCATAACCCGAGCGCCCGCCGGCTTCCAGCGGCGACGCTGAGGCAGCTAGGCCCGCGACAAGAAATCGCCGCTCCGCGTATCGACTTTGATCGTCTCGCCCTGGCCCATGTACTCGGGCACTTGAATTACGAGCCCCGTTTCGAGCGTGGCGGGCTTGGTGCGGCCGGTGGCCGAATTGCCTTTGACGTAAGGATCGCACTCGGTGATTTTCAGCGCGACGGTCTGCGGAATGTCGATGCCCACGCACTCGTCGTTGTAGATCAGAGCGTGCATGCCTTCCAATTCAGCCGTCAGATATTGCGCTTCGTCGGTCAGATCTTCGACGGGCAGCGAATACTGGTTGAAATCGGTCTGATCGAGAAAGTGCATGTGCGTCGCGTCGGCGTACATGTACTTGATTTCGCGCTTCTGAAAATCGGCCTCGGCCAGCGATTCGCCGCCGCGCAGCGTGATATCGACTTTCTGCTTCGTGATCAGGTTCCGCGAACGGTACTTGTAATACGTGGCGGCGCCGCGCGCCGTGGGGCTTTGCACCGAAACGTTCTCGATGATGCACGGCGCCCCGTTGTAGTTCACGATCATGCCGCGCTTGATGTCTTTGGCGATCATTTTTGGTCGAATTGCGGAAGTTGCCTGTTCGCTTGCCAGTTGCCTAGAATCTATCCAAAAACTGGCCGACGGGCGGAAAAAAATCCCCTCTCCCTTTGGGAGAGGGTTAGGGTGAGGGAGAATCGCGACATCAATACACCCTCACCCCGGCCCTCTCCCAGAGGGAGAGGGAGTTCTCGATAGGTTCTTAGAGCAACGTTCCCGCCTGGGGATCGACTCCGACGCCGTCGGTCAATTTCACCAAGGTCTCCAGCGCCACCAACAGCGCGCTGGGGTCGAAAACCTCGTCTCCTTCGTCGCCCGGCATGGCTTCGACCATTTCCTCGAAGTGCATGACTTCGAAACGCGCGTCGCAGCGCTGCAGCCGGGCGATCTTCTCGGCGTAGCCCGCTTCGCCGCGCAGCTCCTTGGTCAGTTCGGCCACCTGCATCGACACTTCGTCGCCGCTGAGGTAGTCGATTTCCAGGGCGGAATGGTCTTCGGGCGAAACGATGTTCAGGGCCTCGATGCGGCCTTCATCGTCGGCGGCAGGCTCGGTCAATTGAAACTGGCTGCCGAGTCCCTGGAAGGCGGCCTGGACTTCGCTCAACAGCGGTCGTTTGCGCGACTGAAACAGCACGAAGTAGGTTTCGCGCCACTCGAATCGATCGTCGGTGGACATAGCTTGTTCCCTTGGTTCCTCCTCCGCCCGTTCCGCCCGCGGCTCGCCGGCCCTCACCCCGGCCCTCTCCCAAAGGGCGAGGAAGTTATTCCCAATGTTCCTCTTCTTCCGGCGGAGCGCCCCCGGCCCACTCCTCAAGGGCCTCGAGCAGCAGATCTCGCTCCTGCTGATTGGCCCACACGGCTTCGCCCTGTTCCAGGCGAATTTCGTAGTACCCTTCGCGCTGGCAGTCGTCCTCGCCGCAAAAGTGCGGCGTGGCCGCGACCCACACGACGCGATACAAGGGCACGTGCTTATCGTCGACCACGAAGAAAACCGACATGCCTCGACACCTTCGAACTCTAAAATCAGGCGGAAGTTCCCAACTCGATCGAGCGCCGCGTGGCGGCCTCGACCGCGGCGATCAGCGCCGCGCGCAACCCGGCGGTCTCCAACGCCTGCAATCCGGCGATCGTCGTTCCGCCGGGACTCGCCACCCGGTCCTTGAGCACGGCCGGGTGTTCGCCGGAGGTCAGCACCATTTCGGCGGCGCCCCTCATCGTTTGAGCGGCCAACATCAACGCCACGTCGCGCGGCAGGCCCATCCGCACGCCGCCGTCGCTCAGGGCCTCGATCATCACGTAAACGAAAGCGGGGCCCGACCCCGATAGGCCGGTCACGGCGTCGAGCAGCTTTTCGGGCACCTCATAGGCCCGGCCGACCGCGGCCAGCAACCGGCCGACCAATTGGCCGTCGGCCGCCGTGGCGCCGGGGCCGAGACAATAACCGCTGGCCCCTTGCCCGATCAAGCAGGGCGTGTTCGGCATCACGCGAACGAGCCGCGGGCCGGGGCCAAGACCCGCGGCGATCGCGGCCAAGGGGATGCCCGCCGCGATCGAAATCATCAGGTGCTTTTCGGAAACGCGGCCTCGCAGCGCGAGCAGCGCCTCGGCCATTTGCTGCGGCTTGACGGCCAAAAACAGGCAGTCGGCCTCGGCGGCCGCCTGGGCGTTGTCGATCGTGGTTTTGCCGCCGGTCGCTTTGGCGAATTCCGCGGCCGCGGCCGGCAAAGGATCGCTGGCGATCAGCCGCTCGGGCGTCGACAAGCCCTGCGCGACGAGGCCGCGGGCCAGGGCGGTGGCCATCCGGCCGGCGCCGATGAATCCAAATCGGGGGGGTGCTGCCATGAATCTTCGGAATTTGTGGCTCGATTTGCGGCTTTCGCCCCCCCATGCTATGCCAAACGGCCGGGGCAGGCAATGACCGCGGAACGGGGCCAACTGACGATCGAATGCCCCGCCAAGCCGAGATCTAGGTAGAAAAAGGCGTCTTCTCCAGCGACAGGTCAAATCCTTTCCGCGCAGCGCGAATAGCGCCGGGAAGCATGATGGCGGGCGGATCGCCGCCGCCGGGGTGAGAGCCAGCCAGAACGAGCTCGGCCAACTGCTCCCATTGCTCGAAGCCCATCGCTTGCTCGCCCCAGCCTTGGCCGCGCCATGCGGCGACGAGCAGTTCTCGCACCAGATAGCGCGGCTGGTCGCTCACGATGCGGCAATCGACTGCCAGCCGGCCGGGACTTGGCGAATGCACGCACCGGGGCAGCAGCCCTTCGACCTGTGCCGAAATCACCGCTTGGGCCTCCGCGGCGAGTTGGCCGAGACGGCATAAGGTCTCGATCACTTGGGGGTTGTATTGCTCGGCGAGTTGGGGCAAAAGGTCGCGACGGAGCCGGTTTCGCGTATAGGCCGGGTCTGCATTGGTGGCATCGTTGCAGTACGGCTGACCCAGTTCGGCAAGATAGCCGGTGACATCGGCCCGCCGCAGCGCCAACATCGGCCGCAGCAGCGTCGCGGCCGGTCCGAGCGGACGCGCTCGCGGCATGCCTGCCAATCCGGCGAGGGCCGTCCCGCGCAGCACGCGGTGCAGAACGGTCTCGGCCTGATCGTCGGCAGTGTGGGCCGTCACGACATAGCGAGCGCCGAGCCGTTCGGCCGCGGCCTGCAAGAACGCATACCGGGCTTCGCGGGCGGCAGCCTCCAGGCCATCTCCGGCGATCCCGGCCATTTCCGCGACGGGTGCTCGGCCGACTTCGCACGCCACGCCTAGCGAACCGCACAGTTCGACCACGAATCGTTCGTCGGCGTCGGCCCGGTCGGCGCGCAGTAGGTGGTTGAAATGGGCCGCAATCAGCCGGCCCGGCCCGGCGAGGCGCATGGCGGCCAAGCCGCGCAGCAACGCCACGCTGTCGGCCCCGCCCGAAACGGCCACGACGACCGTGACATCGTGCCAAAGGGCCGGGGGCCAACCGTCGGCCAGTCGCTGCTCGAAGACATGCCGTGCCATTTCGGTCCTGGGCGCCTTGCCGGTCTTGCCGCTTCTAACCCCTAACATGCACGCATTTTAACGGTAATCGAGCCGCCGCGAAAATGAGTTGCAGTCGAAGCGATCTCTGCTACGATGAGATTCATGTTAGTCTGGAACCTGCGGTAGCTGTCGCTTGTACGGCGCCGAGGAAGCGAATCAACGCGAGCTTGTGACTGGATATTGTGAGCAGGTAGCAAGACCCAGCCGATCTCGGGAACCCGGTCGAACCATGCACTTACTGATCATCCTCTTGCAGCAACTGCTCGGAATGCTTCCGGGCTCCAAGAAGGCCCCCCAGGCCGAAGTAGTGCGGACGCGGCAGCCGAACTCGTCGAGTTCGGAATCCGACGCGTTTCAGCGGCTAGGCGTCTCGCAGGACGGTTGGATGACGGTTCTTCGTGGGCATGAAGGTTCCATCGCTTGTAACGCCGACGAACCGGCGGCCGTCGATTCGGCCGTCGCGGCGCCTGCCCAGTTCCATCTCTTGGCTCGACGAGAACGCGACCGGTCTTCCGCCGGTTGAACGCTCCTCGGCTCGGCGCTTTCGCGGCGAGCGGCTCAGGTTCCGTTTTTTCGCACGGGATCAACGATCGGCTACCCGGCCGGAGCGAGACGCCCTCCGCTTCGCCGCGCTAGGCCGTCGTGCTGAATAGGGGAGCTTATGGACACGACGGGCATTATCATTACCACCGCGGTGATCGCTTCGGCGTTGACGTTTGCCATCGTCAAGCTGCTCGATTACTTGCACCTTCGAGACGCCAATAAAAAAGCCCGCGAGACCGTCGAACAGGCCGAGCGGGAAATCGACAATCGCCGCCGCGAGGCCGAGCTGGAAATCAAAGAGCTGGCCATCCAGCAGCGGGCCGAGGGCGAAAAAGAACTGAGCGTCATCCGCCAGGAACTGCACGAGCGGGAACGGCTGCTCGACAAGCGCCAGGACGCCTTGGAGCAGCAGGGCGACCAGCTTCGCAAGCAGGAAAAAATGGTCGAAGGCAACCAGCGCAAGCTGGCCGAGCGGATCGAAGAGACCAACCGCCGCCAAGAAGAACTCGGCAAAGTGCTCGACATGCAGCGTCAGGCCCTGCACCAGGTCAGCGGGCTGAGCCAGGACGAGGCCAAGCGGCAGTTGCTCGAACGGCTCGACGCCGAACTGCAGCACGAGGCCGGTTCGCTGATTACCAAGCACGAGAAGCGACTGGCTGAAACCTGCGAGGAAAAGTCGCGCGAAGTGATGATCACCGCCTTGCAACGCTACGCCGCCACCCACACCGCCGAGACGACCACCAGCACCGTCGATATTCCCAACGACGACATGAAGGGGCGAATCATTGGCCGAGAAGGCCGCAACATTCGGGCCTTCGAGAAGGCCACCGGCGTCGATGTGATCATCGACGACACTCCGGGCGTGGTGATCGTCAGCGGCTTCGACATGGTCCGCCGCGAGGTGGCCCGCATCTCGCTGGCCAAGCTGATCGCCGACGGGCGAATCCACCCCTCGCGGATCGAAGAGATCGTGACGGAAACGCAGGCCGAGTTGGAGCAACACCTGCAAAAGCTCGGCAACGAAGCGGCCCAAGAGGCCGACGTGCCGGGCTTGCACGAGCGCATCATCCACCTGCTCGGCCGGCTGCGGTTCCGCACGAGCTACAGCCAGAACGTGCTGCGGCACTCGATCGAGGTTGCCTTTTTGACCGGGATGATGGCCGAAGAAATCGGGCTCGATCCGAAACTGGCCCGGCGTTGCGGGCTGCTGCACGACATCGGCAAGGCGGCCGATCACGAAGCCGAAGGCGGGCATCCGAAGATAGGCGCCGATATCTTGCGGCGCCACGGCGAACGGGCCGAAGTGGTGCATGCTGCCTTGGGCCATCACGACGACTTGCGGATCGACAACCCCTACACCGTGCTGGTCGCCGCCGCCGACGCTTGCAGCGCTTCGCGGCCGGGCGCCCGCCGCGAAACCCTGGAACGCTATATCAAGCGGATGGAAGAGTTGGAGACGATCGCCTGCGGCTTCCCCGGCGTGGACCAAGCGTTTGCCATCCAAGCCGGCCGCGAATTGCGAGTGCTGGTCGGCGCCAAGGACACCACGGATGCCAGTGCGGCCAAGATCTGCTACGACATCGCCAAGGCGTTCGAGGAGCGATTGACGTATCCCGGTGAAATCAAAGTCACGGTGCTGCGAGAGTCGCGATTCACGGAAGTTGCGAAATGATGAGGATTTCATCCGTGGCTAAAGTGAGAGCAACGAAAGGATCCAGCGCGTGCGACTGCTGCTGATCGGCGACGTTGTCGGCAAGCCGGGGCGGCAGATCATCTGCCGCGCCTTGCGCGGCTTGATCGAGCGCGAACGGCTCGATCTCGTCGTGGCGAATGCCGAAAACGCGGCCGGCGGATCGGGGCTGACGCCCGAGATCTATCGCGAATTGCTGGCCGCCGGGGTTGACGCGATCACTCTGGGGGACCATATCTACCGCCGCCGCGAGATCAACGCGGTGCTCGAATCGGCGTCGAACATCGTCAAGCCGGCGAATTTTCCGCCCGACGCGCCCGGCCGAGACTTCATGGTCGTCTCGGCGCGCAATGGCGAGCGCGTGGCGGTCATTAGCCTGCTCGGGCGCGTGTTCATGCGGCCAGTCGATTGCCCGTGGGTCGCCGTCGACCGGGTGCTCGCGCAATTGCCCGGCGACGTCAAGCAGATCCTGATCGACTTCCATGCCGAAGCCACCAGCGACAAGCAACTGATGGGGCGCCATCTCGACGGCCGCGCGACGGCCGTGCTGGGCACGCATACCCACGTGCCGACCGCCGACGAAGAGATTCTGCCCGGCGGGACG
>DATNEC010000668.1:0-3121 GCA_035606815.1 Pirellulales bacterium | reverse complement strand
GTCGACGTGAAATACGACGACGACGACTTCGGCCCGACGACGCTGAAGCTGCCGCCCGATCGCCTGACCCCGGCCCGTCGCAACGGAAAAAAGCTGTTGACGTCGGACCCTGGACAAAAAGGCGATTTCGAAGTCGGCGACGAGGTACTGACCGCCTTCGGTGGAATTCACATCGCCGAAGTCGTGGAAATCAACGGAAACGGCTGGGTGAAGGTCAAGTTCGACAACAACGGCCTGGAAATGACGCCGACGCTTCCGCCCCATAAGCTGAGGCTGATCGAGGGCGAACAGGTTTCGCTGGCCGACGGCGTCTTGGTGCGAACCTGGTCGAGCCAAGGCGGCAAGTTCACGGTCGAAGCGAAATTCGTCGAGCTGCGCGGCGATTCGGTCATACTCGAAACGGAAGGCGGCAAAACCGTGACCGTGGCCCTCGACAAGCTGAGCGACGACGACCAGGAACTGGCGCGCCGGCTTGCCGAAGCCGATGAGGACGACGCTCGCGCCGCAAAGCGCGGCAAGAAGTAACGCTCTTTTAGACCAGCAGCGCCTCGATTGCCCGCCCTTTGCCGTCCTTGGTGACGTGGAATGGCCGGCCTTCTGTGACGAAAGCCGCATCGGGAGGAATGCCGAGCACGCGGTAGATCGTGGCGTGGACGTCGGTCAGCGAGACCGGGTTTTCCACCGGAATCATCGGGTGCCGATCGGCCGTGCGGCCGTAGACCAACCCCGGCCTGAAGCCGCCGCCGAAGAAGAGCAGGCTGTTCGCGCTGCTGAAGTGGCCGTGCAGGCCGTAAAGCCGCTCGCTGTCGATCACTAACTCTTCGCCCGACTGCGATTCGGCGAAGCCGATCGGCTCGACGCCGGCCTTGGGCTGGTTGGCGATCGTGCGGCCGAACTCGCTGGCCACGACGACCAACGTCCGTTCGAGCAGCCCGAGATCGGCCAGGTCGCGAATCAACTGGGCGATCGGCGCGTCGACCTGCTTTTTCATTTCAGCCAGCCGCACGGCGCCGTCTTCGTGCGTATCGAAGCCCTTGAAGGCCCCGTATTGGTACTCGACCTGCACGAACCGCGCCCCAGACTCGACCAGCCGCCGGGCCAAGAGCAAGCCGTGCCCGAAGCGGCGACCGTAGTAATACTTCTTGTCGAGCAACTCGTCGGCCGCGATCCGCGGCTCGTAAGCGGCGATCGTTTTCGCCGATTCGTCGCTTGTAAAGGCGAAGGCCCGTTTGACGGGCGAATCCATCATCGCGCGGGCCGCTTCCATCGTCTTCAGATAAGCGGCCGCCCGCTCGGCGTCGTCGAGACCGGCCGCGCTAGTGACCGAGCGCAGATACTTCAGCCGGCGGTCGATCCGCTCGGGCGTCATGCCGGCCGCCAACTCCAGCGTGGCCAGGCCCTCGACCGGGTCGGGGATCATGAATGGGGCATGCTCCACTCCGTAGAAACCCGGACCGATGAACTCGTTGATGAACTGCTTTTCGGAGTCGCTGGTGTCGATGTCGCGGCCGATATAAATGTAGGGAGGCACGTTGGGCGCTCGCGGACCGAGCAGACGGCCCGCGGCGGCGCCGAGGCTAGGCGCCTTCACCCCGACGGGAAACAAGTAGCCCGTCATCATGTAGTATTGGGCCTTGAGATGCACGGCGCCGAACTTCGTCTCGTTCGTCAGGCTCCGCAGCAGTGCGCCGTGGTGCATGACGGAGGCCAGTTGTTCCAAGCCCTGGCCGAATTGCAGTCCGTCGACCGAGGACTCGATCGCCGGGCAAGTGGCGAGCAGTTCGCTGCCTTTCATGCCCTTGCGAAACGGCGTGAACTCCTTCAAGTCCCAAGTGTCGCTCTGCGCCACGCCGCCGGGCAGCCAGATGAAGATTACGGCGTCGGCCTTCGCCTTGGGCCGCTGGCCTTGTTCCGCGCGCACGCCGCCCGCGAGCGCGGCGAGGGCGGCGCTCGTCTGCAAGAACTTTCGGCGGTTGATGGGCGAAGTCATGTTCGTTCGATCACAGGTTGACCACAGAGACGCAGAGGCACGGAGAGTACAAGCCAATCACTTGACGTACTGAAACTCCGGACTGCAGACCAGCGACCAGAGCATGTCGTGCAACCCCTCGGGGAGCGAGCCGGCGCCGGCCAGGAAGTCCTTGCCGAGCCGTTTTTCCTCGCTCGTGGCGTGGCGGCTGAGCACCGAGAGATACAACTGATCGACCAAGCGTCGCGGGTCGGTGCGGGCGGGCGGCTTGGCCAGCAGCGGATTTCGCTCGATCATTTCCTCCAATTCCGGGCCGTTGAGCAATTCGAGCGATTGCACCGCCGCCAGCGCGTCGCTGCGCGAGGTGCTGATCTCGTTGCGCGAACTTGGCCGCCCCAGGGCGCGCATCAGCGCGGTCGAACGGCCGTCGAGAAACAATCGTTCTTCGGGACGCAAGCGCCCGGCCATCGCCAGCCGAATGCTGTCGAAGAATTGCTCGGCCGACAACCGGCGCAACACGGGCGAACGATAATAGCGCGCCGCCGGTTCGCCGTCGTGCGCCAAGCGGTCTTCAAGCCGCGGATCGTACTGCAATTGATACGTGCGGCTGGTCAGAATCAGCCGGATCGTGTGCTGCAAGTCGCAGCCATGTCCGACGAAATCGTAGGCCAGCCAATCGAGCAATTCGGGATGGCTGGCCGGCGCGTCGGGCCGAAAATCGTCGACCGGCTCGCACAGCCCCAGCCCGAGATAGCGTTTCCAGAGCCGATTGACGATGGTTTTGGCGAAGCGGGGATTGAGCGGGTCGACGAGCAATTGGGCCGTCAGGTGCAACCGCGCTTCGAGCGTGCTGGGCGCCTCGGGCGGGGCGCCCGGCAAATCGAAAGGGAAGCGGGCCGGCACGAACTGTCCGCTTTTCACGTCGCAGCGGATGCGCTGCAGATCGCGCGGCGCGAACAGCCCGGCGAACGCCAGAAAGCGGTCTTGCGGCCACTCGTGGTTTTCGAAGTGGTCGTGGCAGCTCGCGCATTTCATGCTGGTGCCGAGGAAGACCTGGCCCACATTGGCCGCAGTCTGAAGCGTGACCGTGTGGTCCTCGTTGCGGACATATTGAATCGCATAGGTCATGCCCAGCACCTCCTTGTCATCGGG
>DATNEC010000485.1:0-10358 GCA_035606815.1 Pirellulales bacterium | reverse complement strand
GGGCCTTCAGAAACTTGTCGCGCTCCTGCCATTCCCAATAGCCCGAGTGCGCGTAGCAAGTGCGGTAGCCCTCGTCTTTCAGCACTTGGGGCAGCGATTTGACGTCGAACTCGGGATGGTCGCGAACGATCAACAGCCAATCGGGCCGATCGTAGACGCTGTTCGACAAGGCGACCAGACTCTTGCAACTGGAGGCGGCCTGCGAATAGACGTTGTCGAACACGATGCCGTGCTTGGCCGCCAGCGCGTCGAGGTTGGGCGTCGTCGGAAAGCGCGAGCCTTGCACGCCAAAATACTCGACGCCCGTCGATTCCATCACGATCAGAATCGCATTCTTCGGCCGCCGCTCGGCCGGAATCAAGGGTTGTTCGGTGATCGGCGCCGCCGGGCGGGTCTGTCGCGGAGCGCGGAAGTCGCTGTCGTCGATCGCATCGAACGAATAGGTTTGCGTGAACGGTTGATCTTTCAGCACTTCCTCGACGCAAGAGGCCAATAGCACCCAATGCGGGCTTTGGGCGATCCGCCGCTCCCAGCGATTCGGATCGGTCCAACTCGAGCGAACATAGGCCCGGCAAACGCCGCCATAAACCGCGACGAGCGCCAATGCCGCAAGGGCCGACTTCGGGCCGAACGCGCCGCCGGGCTGCAATGGCCAGCGGCGCGCCATCCAGGGCGAGAGCAACACGGCCAGCGGCGCTAGGACCAGTCCGAGCATCATGCCCGGCGGCAGATGTGGTGCGACCGACGAGGCCATCACGTCGGCCCCGCCCACGAACGACAGCAGTCGCACCGTAAACGGCACCATCGTGACCTTGAACATCGGAATGCTGGCCACGGCATACAACGCGGAAGCGATATAAACCGCCAGGCACGCGGGCCGCCACGCACGCTCGTTCCACTTCGGCCAGCGGCGCAAGGCCAACGAACCGGCATAGCACCCGGCCGTCAATCCCGCCGCATAGCAGATATCGGGCGCTACCACGATGCCCAATCGCAGCAGCCAGCGGGCGAATTCGCCGGCGCTCGACACCGGAAAAGGCAACAGCATGAGCTTCGACAGCACCGCGACCAGCGCCAACGAGAGGCCAAGGGCGGACCAGGGGCGTTCGGGCCGCGCGGCGCGTGGCGGCTTCGTCACATACACAAGCTGCGCGCCGACCTGGACGGGACGCGCCGACGGACCTTCCGCTTCCAGGACCGCCGTCGCTCCCGACATTCCCTCGCTGCGCATCGCGGGCCTGCGACCGTGCGGCGTGTGCATAGCGACTCCCTTCGCTAAAGTGATTGGCGGCCTAAGTATCCGCCTTACCTAAACTGCGTCAATAGCGATTGAGGAGAAGATCCCGTTTGACAAGAACTTCTGTAGGGAACGCCCTCCGCGGCGCTCCGGGATGTGCGTATCGACGATCTTTTTGCGGCTCGCGGAACGCCACTGAGGGCGTTCCCTACAGAACGAAAGCGCTCCTTCTTTGATATTGAATCGAGCGGTATCACCTCTGCGAATTGCGGCTCCTGTTCCTTCGGATTGCGCCGAGTTACGATGAGCCGAGTTCAGTTTTTGGTCGGACTGCAATTCCACGAGGAGCTTGCCCGTATGGCCGCCCGCCGACTTTCTCTGTTTGTCCGCCGCATCGCCTGGCTGACCTGCTGTCTGCTAGCTTCGTGGCCGATGGCCGTTTTGGCGGATGAAGCCGCCGATTCAGCGGCGGAGTTTCCAACGACGGGCGAGGCCGTCGCCGGCATGGAAAGTTATGACCGCCTCGTCGCCGACTTGATGAAGAAGTGGAAGATTCCGGGCGGACAGCTCGCGGTCGTAAAGAACGGCCGGCTGGCGCTGGCCCGCGGCTACGGCTGGGCGAATGTCGAAGCCAAGCAACCGGTACAGCCGAACTCCTTGTTCCGCATCGCCAGCGTTTCGAAGCCGATCACGGCGACGGCGGTCCTTCGCCTCGTTCAAGACGGGCGTCTTGATCTCGACGCCAAGGCGTTTGACTTGCTGCCGCAGTTCCCGATTCCCGAGGAGCCGAGCGTCGATCCGCGGCTGCGCCAGATCACGATTCGCCAATTGCTGACCCACACGGCCGGTTGGGACCGCGACAAAAGTTTCGACCCGATGTTCATTCCGTTCAAGGCGGCCGAGACCCAGGGCGCATCGCCGCCCGCCGACGCGGCGACGATCATCCGCTATATGCTGCGGCAACCGCTCGATTTCGATCCGGGGCAAAAATACGCCTACTCGAACTTCGGCTATTGCCTGCTCGGCCGAATTCTGGAGCAGGCGACCGGTAAAAGTTACGAACAAGCCACGCGCGAATTGGTGCTGGAACCGTGCGGCGCCGCGTCGCTGCGACTCGGCCATACGCGGCCTGCCGAAAGGGCGCCCGGTGAAGTCGCCTACTACGATCAGCCGCCGGACAAGTTGGCCCGTAGCGTATTCGCCGACGTCGAACAAAAAGTTCCCTGGCCCGACGGCGGATTTTATCTCGAAGCGATGGACGCGCATGGCGGCTGGATCGGTTCGACGCCGGATTTGTTGCGTTTCGCGACCGCGATCGAGGGGCGCCGCGGCGAAGCGCTGCTGGAACCGGCGACTTTGGAGCTTTTGGCCGCGCGGCCCGCTGCGCCGGTTTCACAAAGCGAGCCCACGTATTACGGTCTGGGCTGGATGATCCGCCCAGTCGGGAAGAATTCGAGTTGGCGCCGCTCGAACTGGTGGCATACCGGCTCGTTGCCCGGAACGGCGGCGCTTTTGGTGCGAACCGGGCAAGACATGGCCTGGGCGGCGCTGTTCAACAGCCGCGCGCCCGGCGCCGGCGCCAAAAAATTCGCCGCCGAACTCGACGCGCTGATGTGGGAAGCGGCCGGGGAGGTCGAGCATTGGCCCGAACACGACTTGTTCGAGGGGCAAAAGCGCTAGAACCACTGCGCTTTGTCCGCCACGTTCTTCAGCGGCTCGCCGCGAATGAAATGGCCGATGTTTTCCAGCAGCACGCCCAGATGCCGCTCGGCGATCCGAGGCGAATAGCCGGCGATGTGCGGGGTAAGAATCGTGTTGGGCATGGTCCATAGCGGATGATCGGCCGGCAGCGGCTCGATCTCGAACACGTCGAGCGCCGCGCCGGCGATCTCGCCCGCGGCCAGGGCCGCCGTCAGATCGGCCAAGTCGACGATCGCGCCGCGGCCGATGTTGATGAAGTAGCTCGTCCGCCGCATCTGGCGGAATTGCTCGCGGCCGAACATCTTGGCCGTGTTCGGCGTGTGTGGCGCGGCGACGACGACGAAATCGCTGTCGAGCAATAAATCGGGCAGCCGCGCCGGCGGCCAGAGTGCAGCCACGCCCTCGGGCGCCGTCTTTTGCAGCGGATCGACCGCCAGCACTCGCATGCCGAAGGCCAAGGCGCGGCGGGCGATCTCGCTGCCGATCGCCCCCAGGCCGACGACGCCCAGTGTCGCATCGGCCAGGTGCAAGTGTGCCCGGTCGATGTCGCCGACGGTTCCGGGGCCCGAGGTGAAGCTGGCCCGCCCGCCTTCGCCGCCGACCGGCGCCCAGCGCCCGGCCGCCTGGTTGCGGATGTAAACGTGCAGATTGCGGGCGAAGCACAGGATGTAGCCCAGCACCTGATCGGCGATCACGTCCGAGAACAGCCCGCGCATGTTCGTCAGCACGGCCGGATGCTCGACGAATTCGGGGAAGATGTAGTGCTCCAGGCTCGCCGTCGGCGATTGCACCCACCGCAGGCGCCGGCCCGCGGCCAATAACTCGGGCGTCAACTTGCCGAAGAACGCATCGGCCTCGACGATCTCTCGCACGGCTTCGCTCTCATCCGCCGCATTGACGACCGCCATATTGCCCGCGACCGCCTTGATTTTCGCCAGGCGCTGTGATTCAACCGGCGGGTGGATTACCAGTTTCATGCGTGGTCTCCTCGTTGCCGTACCATCGCACGATCCGGGGAATCTGTCGAGGCTCCGAGCCTTGGTTCCGCGGCGGCGGCGATTTAGAATCAACAGTGAACCCCGTCCACCCCCTGCGTGTCGCTCCCGTGGCCGAGCTTGCGTCGATTCAAATCCCTAAACACCGCTCCCCTTCAAACGATGATCGCGATTATCGACTACGGCATGGGCAACCTGCGGAGCGTGCAGAAAGGGTTCGAGAAAGTCGGCCGCCAGGCCACAATTACCAACGACCCGGCCGTGATCCGCGACGCCGCCAAGGTGGTCTTGCCGGGCGTGGGCGCCTTTGGGGATTGCATGCAAGAATTGCGGCGCCGCGAATTGGTCGGGCCGATCCGCTCGGCGATCGACAGCGGCAAGCCGTTTTTGGGCATTTGCCTGGGGTTGCAGCTTTTGTTCGACGTCGGCTGGGAAGGAGGCCGCCACGAGGGGCTGGGCGTGCTGCCGGGCGAAGTCGTGCGATTCGAGGTTCCGCCGGAATATAAAGTCCCCCACATGGGTTGGAACCAGTTGGCCATCCGCCGCCGCGCCCCGCTGCTGGAAGGTCTTGAAGAGGGCGCCCATGTCTATTTCGTCCACTCCTACTATGTCGTGCCCCGCGATCGCGACGTGATCGCGGCCGAGACCAGCTATCCGCAGCCGTTCACTTCGATGATCTGGCGCGACAACCTGTTCGCCACGCAGTTCCACCCCGAAAAGAGCCAGGCCGATGGGTTGCGGATGCTGCGGAATTTCGCCGAGCTGGCATGACCCTCGAAAAATTGGCGCCCGGCCCGCTCGCGGGGAATAATCAGGGCTGGCCGACGCGAATTCTAACTTGTCAGGTGCGTGGAACCGTCGCGTGGCACGAGGAGTGGCAAGTCTGTGGCGCTCACGCTGGCGGAATTCAACCACTTAGTGTCGCAACACGCCGTGATATTGTACCGGTTGGCGTTTCGCATGCTGGGCGATCCCCACGAAGCCGAGGACGCGGTGCAAGACGCCTTCCGCTCGGCCTGGAGAGGTCGAGAGCGATATGAAACGAGCAGCGGGGGCCGGGCCTGGCTGACGGTGATCTTGCGCCGTCGCGTGGCCGATCGCTGGCGAAAACGCCCGCGGCCGAGCACGCTTGCCGACGCGGAGACTCTGGAAATCGGCGTCGAGCCGCCTCATCCGGTCGAACAGCAATACACCGACGAAATGCAACAGGCCCTCGATCTTCTGCCGGCCGAATTGCGCGAGACCTTGCTGTTGGTGGTCGTGGGCGAATTGACGCACCAGGAGGCGGCCGACGTGCTCGGCGTGCCCTTGGGGACCGTGTTGTCGCGCGTCAGCCGTGCGCGGCAACGACTCCGAGAGAATTGGCTGGCCCTGCAAAAGCGAGACTGAATCGCCGGAGAACGTCGTCCGATGTCCGAGCCGTGGCCTTGCGAGAACGAGCCGCCCAATCGCGAAAACTGGCTCAACGCCGAGTTGCGTCGCGTGGCGCCGCCGCCGGGCCTGCTTGCCCGGCTGCGAGCGATCCCCGACGCCATTTCCTCAAGCCGTCTTTCTAGCGGCAGTTTTGCCCGCATGAGCGACGAGGCGCTCGACGCAATGCTACGAGATGTGCCGCTGCCCGGCGGGTTCGTCGGCCGGCTATGGGAGATCGGCGAGGCGGAGTGCGAAGGGGGGAAGCGCCGATCGCGTCTGCAATCGCGCGCGGTCGCCGCATCGCTCGTCGTCATGACTTGGTGTTCCTACGCCGCCGCATTGATCCTGTTCTGGTTGGCCGACTATCCGTTCGCCAGGGCCGCCGCGGCGAATTGGCTGCAGGCGGCTTCGCCGCTCGAAGGAGGCCTTGATGTCACCGAACCCGAAGCCACGACCCTCGTTGACGCGGCGGTTCTCGATGCGCCGTTGATCGGGTCCAAGGATTGGCTGGCAAATGGACTGGCGGAATCGTTCTATGGCGACGCGGGGGCGGGGGAAGGACTGCCCGATGCACGACTTTTGGCCTTCCACTCGCCCGGGATCTTTTCGGCCACGCTCGACTTTCCGGTCGCAACCGGGCATGAAGTCGCCGGCGCCGCTGTTCCCGACCAGGCGGGCTTCGATCGCAGTTTTTTGTCTCGGACGGGCGTTTTCCCGCGCGTCGATCCGCGCCGCCATCCCGTCAGCCGACCGCCGCTGACCACGAAGAGCACGAGCTACGATTTGGCCCGTCAGTGTCTCGCCGAAGGGCGGCTTCCCAATTCCGATGAGATCCGAACCGAAGATTTTTTAGCCGCGGTCGATTATGGCTTGCCTCGCCCCGAGCAGTCTGGCTTGACGCTCTTCGTCGCCGGATGCCAGGCGCCCTGGACGATCTCGCGCGGCGCGATTGCGGGCGAGAGATCGTGGCTGCTGCAAATCGCCGTGCAGGCAAGCGATTTTGCGAGCGCCGACGCGGCTGCAGAGCCGGACGTCGCCGAAGTCGTGGCGGCCGATGTTCGCCTCAGCGTGCGATTCAACTCGGAGGCAGTGGCGAGTTATCGGCTCTATGGCCACGAACCCACTCGTCTGGAGGGAACGAAGCTGGAGCCAGCTTGCAATCTGCGGTGCGGGCAGAGGGCGAGCGTGGTCTACGAACTGCAACTCGGCCCTCCTCCCGGCGCCGAGGCGGTGTCGGTAACGCTGGAGTGGCGAGACCCCGGCAGCGGGGCCATTCGGCGGTCGAGTCGTTCGATGGGGCGGCCCGACTTCGCGGCGGATATGATCGACGCTCCGCCGGCCTTGCGCTTGGCGGCGTTGGCGATCGCCGCCGCCGAGGAACTGCGGCAATCACCGTTCGCCGAGCCGATCACCCCGACCAAGATGCTCGACCTGGCCCGCCAGGGAGCGATGGGCGCGGACTTGCCAAGCGAATTCCAGAAGTTCGTCGATGTGTTCGAACCGCTGTTGGCGGCGCAATCGGGATCGCAAGCTTTAGCTCCAAAGCCTGCGAGCAGGCAGGAGCCGAACTCGCCATGAAGACCCATTCGACCCCGCGGCCGCCCGTTCGCCGCGGCCGGGCCGATCGTGACGGTCCTGACGAATTGGCCGCGCCCCGGGGCCAACCAATTCCTTGCTTCTCGGTTGCGGAGTTTATAAGCTGGAAGCGAAGGCCAGCCGCTGCCGGCCTTCGTCTCGGCAAGCGGTCCCGGAACCCGCCTTGTCTCTCTGGCGCCTTTGCGTGAAATCGCCAGTCGTATAAGGAAGACACGAATGAGACTACCTTCGATTCACGGCGGCTTTCAGGCGGCCGTATTGCTCTGCGCTTTGGCCCTGGCCGCTTTGCCGGGCGCCCGGCCGGCGGCGGCCGAAGAGCCGTTCGATAAGTTTCTCGAAGCGCTGAAAGAGGACGGGCTGTACGACATCGCGCTCGATTACGTGCGGTCGATGAAAGACAGCCCGCTGCTCTCCAACGAACAGCGCATTGAAATGCCTCTGACCGAGGGCCAGTTGCTCGTCGAAAGCGCTCAGGCCGAGCGCGACACGGCGACCAAGTTCAAGCAGTTGGACCAGGCCCGCGAGTACTTCGAAAACTTCATCAAGGCCAACGCCTCGCACCCCAAGGCGGCCGAAGCCGAAATGCAGTTGGGCGCCGTGCTGGTGGTCCGCGGCAGTTCGCTGGTGGAACAAGCCAACCGGCCCGCCAATGCCTCGAAAAAGGACCAATTGATCAAAGAAGCGCGCGAGTTGATGTTGAAAGGCCAAAAGGTCTTCAACGACGCCGAGGCCAAGTTCATCGCCGAAGAAAAGGGCTATCCGCGGTATTTGGACCCCAAGAAAGACGCCAAGCAGATCGAAGCCCGGAAGACCGCTCGGATCCGAGTATTGCAATCGAGTCTGCTCTCCGGCGAGGCCCTGTTCTCGCTCGCCAAGACCTACCCCGCGGACTCGAAAGAGGGCCACAAGCTGTTGCAGCAGGCGGCCGACAAATTCGCCGACGTCTACAACAAGCACCGCACGCTGTTGGCCGGGTTGAAAGCGCGGCGCAAAGAAGGCGAATGCTATCAGAGAATGGGCGACACCAAGCGGGCCTTGGGATTGTACGAATCGCTGCTGACGCAACCCGACGACGAGTTGCTGCGCAAAGACAAGGCGGCCACGCTGCATCTGGCGATGCAATGCCTGGTCGCCGACACCGAGAAAAAGTATGACATCGCCGTGGCTAAAGGCCAGGATTGGCTCGCCAAGGCGCGGCCTGGCGAAGACCGTTCTCCCGACGGGCTGGGCATTCGCTACCATCTGGCATTGGCCGAGAAGAAGCTGGCCGACGCTTTGGACAAGCCCGAGGACAAAACCCGCAAGAACACGGCCTTGGCCGACGCGCGCAAGCAGGCCACCTATGTAAAGAAGTTCCCCGGCATCTACAAGGACGACGCCGAAGCGCTCCATCGCAGCCTGGGCGCGGCCGAACCTGGCGAGCAGAAGGAGCCGACGAACTTTCTCGAAGCGCGCGATCGCGGTCGCGAAATGCTGGAGCAATGGCAAGCCAAGTTGCAGGCCATCAAGCTCGCGCCGGTGATGAAGGACGAAGCCAATCTGCCGAAGTATCAGCAAGAGGCCGAGGAGCTAAAGAGCAAAACGCTCCAGTACTTCGACCTGGCCCTGGAACTGCGAGACGACGAGACGCCGATCGACGAGATCAACGTCGTGCGCTACTACCTGTGCTTTCTGGCCTACAACTCGGGCCAATACTACGACGCGGCCGTGCTGGGCGAGTTCCTGGCGAAAAACTATCCCGACAGTTCGGGCGGCCGGCAATGCGCCAAGATCGCGTTGAGCGCCTACTTGCAGGGCTATTCCAGCCCGCGGGTCATCGAAAAAGAGTTCGATCAACAAAAAATGCTGGAGATCGCCGACTACATCACGCGGCGCTGGGCCGGCCAGGAGGAGGCCGACGAGGCCTGGACGGTGTTGATGACGGTGGCCATCGGCGAGCACGAGTTGGACAAGGCGATCGGGTATCTCGACAAGATCGCTCCCGATTCGCCGCGCCGCGGCAACGCCGAACTGAAGGCCGGTCAAGCGCTGTGGGGAGAATACCTCAGCGCCGGCCACAAAGAGGAAAGCGAGCGTCTGCCGCAGGCCGAGCTTGACGCTCTGGCAGCCAAGGCGAAAACGACCTTGGAAGACGGTATCAAGCGAATGCGCGTCGACGTCGACTCCGGCGCGGCGCCCGTCTCGACCACGCTGGCCGCGGCGGTGCTTTCGCTCGGTCAGATTTACGTCGATATCGGCCAGCCGGAAAAAGCGATCGAGTTGCTGAACGATCCGAAGATCGGCCCGCTGACGCTGGTCGCCGCCGATCATGCGGCGACCTCGCAGGGAAAGTTCGGCGTCGAAACGTATAAGCTGGCCCTGCGGGCCTATGTCGCCACCCAGGCGTTGGACAAGGCCGAGCAGGCGATGAACGACTTGGAAAAGCTCGCCGCCGCCGAGGGCGCCGCCGACACGGCCGCCACGCTGACGAGAATCTACGTTGGCTTGGGGCGCGAACTGCAAGAACAGGTCGCGCGGCTCCGCCAAGAGAACAAGGCCGAAGAACTGGCCAAGGTTTCGAAAGGCTTCGAGCTGTTTCTCGAGCGGATCTTGGCCCGCGAAAGCGGCAACGATTTCCGCTCGCTGAGTTGGGTCGCCGACACGTTCTTCAACCTGGGCAGCGGTTACGACGCGGGCGGCGCCAAGGAACTGTCGCCCGAGGCCAAGGCCTACTACGAAAAGTCGCTCAAGGCCGACGAGCAGATCCTGGCGAAAGCCAAGGCCCAGCCCGATTTCGTCGAAGATCCCAAGCTGCTGTTGGGCGTCAAGCTGCGGATGGCCCGCTCCGAACACCGGATGGGCGACTTCAAGAAGAGCATCGCGTTGTTGACGGAGATTCTCAAGGAGAAGCCGACCCTGGTCGAGGTGCAGCGCGAAGCGGCCTACGTGCTGCAAGACTGGGCGGGCCATAAAAAGCCCGCGTACTACAAGCTCGCGATCCAAGGCGCCGTCAAGCACAAGGCGGCCGGCGGCCGAGAGGAAAACCTGATCTGGGGTTGGGCCATGATGGCCGTCCGGGTCCAATCGGACAAAAAGCTTTCCGACGACTTCCACATCGCCCGCTACAATCTGGCCAAGTGCCACCTGGAGCAGGCCAAACTCGAAACCGACTCAGCCAAGAAGAAACAATTGCTGCACGTGGCGGAAAAGGACATTCTTTACACGGCCAGCATTCGCCCCGACATGGGCGGCGCGGATGCCCGCAAGGACTCCGACGACTTGCTGAAAGCCATCCAGCAACTGCTGGGCCTCAAGGCGACCGGGTTGCCGGCGCAAAGAACGGCGACGAAGGCGCCGGCTCTCCAGGCGCAGCCTGCCGCCAAATCGACCTCGGGCGCGGTCCCCGCAGCCAAGGGGCCTGAGAATGGGGCCGCGAA
>DATNEC010000476.1:0-4731 GCA_035606815.1 Pirellulales bacterium | reverse complement strand
CCGCAAATGGACTGGTATCGCCAACTCAACAGCAGCCAGAACCGCGTCGAAGATACGTCGCAGGTATTCTTGGGAATGCGCGTCTCGTGCGCCAACTGCCACAATCATCCGTTCGAGCGGATTTCGCAGAACGACTATTGGCAGTTCGCGGCCTTTTTCGCCCGCGTCGATTGCATGTCGTACGGCACGGTCAAAACGGTGGCGGTCAAGGAGGAAGGCTCGCTCAACAATCCTCGCACCGGCCTGGCGATGACGCCCAAGCCGTTCGGCGGCCCGCAATACGAATACGTCAAAGGCGAAGACCCGCGGCAAAAATTGGCCGATTGGCTGGTGGCGAAGGACAATCCCTACTTCGCCCGCGCGATCTGCAACCGAATCTGGGCGCATTACATGAAGCGCGGCTTGGTCGAGGCCGTCGACGACCTGCGCGCCACAAACCCGCCGACCAACCCGGCCTTGCTCGACGCGCTGGCCGCCGACTTCGTCGAGCACGGCTTCGATCTCAAGCATTTGACGAAGACGGTGATGAAATCGCGGGTCTACGGCCTGAGCGCGGCGCCGACGGCGGAAAACGCCGCCGACCGGCAGAACTATGCGCGGCATTATCCTCAGCGGCTTGCGCCCCACGTGTTGTTGGACGCCATCGCCGCGGCGACCGGAGTTCCCGAGAGCTTCAAAACGTTTCCCGAGGCGAAACGGGCCATCCAGTTGCCGAACGAGGCGGAGCAGAGCGATTTTCTCGATATCTTCGGCCGCTCGCGCCGCGATACGCCCTGCGTCTGCGAGACGCACGTCGAGCCGAACTTATCGCAAGTGCTGTATTTATTGTTTTCGCCCGAGTTGCAGCGGAACCTTTCGCACGCGGAAGGCGTGGTCGCGCGGCTCGTGAAAGAAAACAATCCGGCGGCGGAACTGGTCGAAGAGTTGTACCTGCGGAGCGTCTCGCGCCTGCCGACCGCCGTGGAATTGCAAGACGCCGTCACGCTGATCGAAACGGCGACGGCCCGGCAGCCGGCGGTCGAAGATTTGTTGTGGACGCTGTTGAATTCGAAAGAGTTTCTCTTCAACCATTGAGAAGCGATCATGTTCCCGCATCATCAATGTTCATCGGCGATTTCGCGGCGGCGGCTGCTGCAGGCTGGGGCGGTGAGCTTCGGCGGGGCGGCGCTGGCCGACTTACTGCGGCGCCAGGCGGCGGCCGGCGATGGTGCGGCCGGCGACAACTCGGCCGATAAGCGCAGCGTGATCGTCGTCTTTCAGGCCGGCGGACCAAGCCACCTGGAAACCTGGGATCTCAAGCCGCAGGCCCCGGTCGAATATCGCGGCGAGTTCGCGGGCATCGACACCAGCATCCCCGGCTACCAGGTCGGCGAATACATGCCGCACTTGGCCAAGCTCTGCCACAAGCTGGCCATCTTGCGCTCGGTGTATCACGACCAGACCGAGCACGGCCAGGGCGTGCATACCGTGCTGACCGGCTACAAGCCTACCAAGGGCGATCCGGGCAACGAGTTTCCCAGCGTCGGCAGCATCATTTCGAAAGAACTGGGGCCGCGGGCCAGCGGAATTCCCCCTTATATCGCCACGATGACGGCGCTAGGCAGTTCGAACGCGGCCTATTTGGGCGTCGAACACAATCCGTTTCAAACCTTCGGCTACCCGACCAGCCCCGCCTTCAAGGTCCGCAACCTGGTGCTGCCCGAGGGCGTCGATCAAGGCCGGCTCGACCGGCGGCGGTCGATGCTCGCGCGGTTCGATGATTTTCGCCGCGAGAACGACGCCTCGGGCGCCGTTGAAGGCATGGACAAATTCACCCAGCGCGCGATGGAGTTGGTGAGCAGCCCGGCCATTCGCGAGGCGTTCGATCTCAACAAGGAGCCGGCCGAGCTGCGCGAGCGCTACGGCGCCCAAAGTTTTGGGGCGCAAAGCCTGCTGCTCGCCCGGCGATTGGTCGAAGCCGGGGCGCGGTACATAACGGTCCGCGTCGACGGCCAGTGGGATTCGCACAAAGACAATTTCACCGCCCACCGCAGCCTGATCCCGCCCTGGGACCAAGCCCTTTCGGCGCTGATCGAAGATCTAGAGCAGCGCGGCATGTTCGACGACACGCTGCTGTTGATCGGCGGCGAGTTCGGCCGCACTCCCAAAATCAACAAAGACGCGGGCCGCGATCACTGGCCGATGGTCTATACCACGGTGCTGGCCGGCGGCGGCGTCAAGCAGGGCGTCGTGCTCGGCGAGAGCGATGCGTTGGCCGAGGCGCCCAAGACGCGGCCGATCAGCCATCAGGACGTGCTGGCCACCATCTATCGCCAAGTCGGCATCGACTATCGCAAGACGTATTTCAACGAGGCGAACCGTCCGGTCGAGATTCTAAATTACGGCCGGCCGATCGAAGAGATTCTGTAATGCGGGTATCCCGTGTGCGCTGGTTCAGCATGAGTTGAAAGATCGCCTTATCGAGCTAACGACCAAAGGAAGAAGAAACATTCCCGCTTTGGAGAGCAAATTACGGGTTCCTCTTCTCTGTTCGAGGAGTTTCAGGTGATATTTGCTCCGATCAGTCGTTCGCCTCTCGATCGACGCTGCACCTCGCCGTCGCTCGAAGATCGAATAGAGAAGAGGAACCCGTAACAGCAGTTTTTCCGGATTCCACTGAGCAAGACAAAAAAAACACGAAATGACGAAAACACGAAAGGAACAGCAACATGATTTCGCGGCCGTTGGCGGCCGTCCATCGCGTATTGCTTTCGTTTCATTTCGTGCTTTCGTCATTTCGTGTTTTCGTGAGCTCCTTTTATCGCCTATCGTTTTCTTGACCCCTGCAAGTTTCTTGTGGGCCGAGGAAGCGGCTTCGACCCAGCCCGCCCCGATCGCGATCGCGGAGCTAGAGCGCACCACGCCGGTGAGCTTTGCCGACGAGATCTTGCCGATCTTGCGGAAGAACTGCCTGGCTTGCCACAACGCGGCCGAGGCCGAAAGCGAACTGGTGCTGGAAACGCCCGAGGCCATTCGCAAGGGAGGCGCCGAGGGGCCGGTCGTCGTCCCCGGCAAGGGCGCCGAGAGCCGCCTGGTGCAACTCGCGGCCGCTCGGCAGCAGCCCGCCATGCCGCCGGCCGGCAACAAGGTCGGCGCAACGGCGCTCAGTTCGGAAGAATTGGGGCTGCTCAAGCTGTGGATCGACCAAGGGGCGGCCGGGGGCGGACCGGCAATCGCCCGCGTCGTGCCTCGGCGATCGCTTCCGTCCGGATTGCAGCCGATCTTTGCCGCCGCGATCACGTCCGACGATCAGTTCGTCGCCGTGAACCGCGGGGCGCGGCTGTTCGCCTACCATTTGCCCGGCATGCGGCTGGCCGGCGAGTTGGCCGATCCGGCGCTGGCCGGCGAGCCGGGAAAGCATGCGGCCCACGAAGACCTAATTCGTTCTTTGGCGTTCGACCGCGGCGGAGATTTGCTGGCCTCGGGCGGGTTCCGCACGGTCAAGCTTTGGCGCCGGCCGCGCAGCGTGCTGGAGCGAGAGATCGCCGTCGGTCAACCGGCCCAAGTCATCGCCGTCAGTGCCGACGGCGGCTGGCTGGCCGTCGGTCTGTCCAACGGCGCGATCGAGCTGCGCGGCCTGGGCGAAGGCCAGCCCGTCAAAATGCTCGCCGGTCATGCGGGAGCCGTCACCGGCTTGGCCTTCTCCGCCGACAGCGCTCGGCTCTACTCGGCTTCGTCTGACAAGACGCTGCGCGCCTGGACGGCGACCGACGGCGCGCCGCTCGGCAAGCTGGCGGTCCCGGCCGAAGTTCGGGCGCTGGCGTCGATCGCCGATGGCTTGCAATTGGCCGCGGGCGATGCGGACAACGCGATACGCATTTGGAATTCGGCCTCGATCGTTGAAAATGCCGCGGACCAGCCGCCATTACAGCCCGTTCGGGAGTTGAAAGGTCATTCACAGCCGGTCACGGCCTTGGCCGCGGCGGCCGGCGAGCGCTTGCTCTCCGGCGGGGCCGACGGCCGCATGAAGCTCTGGAACACGGCCACCGGCGAGATGCTGCGCGACTTCGACCACGGCGGGCCGGTCGTCGCCGTCGCGGTCCGTCCCGACGGTCGGCGCTTCGCCTCAGCCGGGGCCAACGGCATCGCGAGGTTATGGAACCCTGACGACGGCGCGATGGTCGCCGAGATCAAGGGCGACCCGCGAGCGGCCCAGGCGCTCGCGCACGGCGACGCGGCGGTCAACTACGCCCGGGCATGCATCGAGTATCGCAAGGAAGAGCACCGCGAGGCCGAAGAAACGCTGAAGCGCGAAACGGCGATCGTCGAAGGCGCGCACAAAGCCAAGGAACAAGCCGACAAGACGCTGGCGGAAAAGACCGAGAAGTCGACCAAGGCGGTCGAAGCCCGAACCGCCGCCGAGGCGACGGCCAGCGCCATGGCCGCGGTCTTGCAAACGGCCGCCGACAAAAAGTCCGCGGCGCAGGCGGCGCTCGACGAGGCCGACAAGGCAGTGAAGCAAGCGACGGCCGCCTTCGATGCGGCGCGCGCCGCGGCCGAAAAGGACAAGGAGAACAAGGATCTCGCGGCGGCCCGCGAATCGGCCGAGAAGGCGCTGGCCGATTCGCGCGCCAAGAAACAAGCGGCCGAAGCGGCGCTCAAGCCGGCGGTCGATGAATTCCGCGAGGCGGAACGCAAGAACCAAGAGGCGAAACGCGCCGCCAACGAAGCCGCCAACAAGGCCAAGGGACC
>DATNEC010000462.1:0-3618 GCA_035606815.1 Pirellulales bacterium | reverse complement strand
CAGCCGTTATTTGCTGCGCGGCTGGGCGGAGCGGAAGCTCGCCCAATCGTCCCGCTTGCGAGCGCTCGACCAGGCCGTCGAAGAGCAGGGGTTCAAGATCGTGTTTCTCGCGAGGCTTTCTCCGCTGTTGCCGTTCGGCGTTTTGAATTACGCCTTCGGAGCCACGAAGATCTCTTTCGGCCGCTATGCCTTGGCCACTTGGCTGGGGATGTTGCCGGGGACATTGATGTACTGCTATCTTGGGTCGGCCGCCAAACAATTGAGCGACCTGGCCGCCGGCAATGCCGCGGCTGGGCCCATGCAGCAGACCCTGTTCTTCCTGGGGCTGGCCGCGACTGTCGCCGTGACGGTCGTCGTGACGCGAACCGCGACCAAAGCGCTTCGCCAAACGGTTGATGGCGATCAGGGCTGATGTTCGAGGAAAAGCGGCGAGACGCAGCTTCTGTGGTTTTGCTGAAAACGCGGCGAGACGCAACGGCTGCGATCGGATTGGCACGTTGCTTGCAGGCGTATCCCGCTCTAGCATGAACATCCGGCCCTTCGAATGAGTTCAGCATGGCTTCCTCCAGCAAGTCCGCGATCCTCTTGGGCGTCGTCATCGGCCTCGCGGCCGCCGCAATCGCTCGGCCGGCAGAAGGAAAACAGCCGCCCGATCTGGCCGCGTTGACGCCGGCGATTCGGAATCAAATCGACGACTTGGCCCGCCGCAGTCCGCGGCCGAACCTGCACGAGCAGAGCGTCGATTTTTCCGGGAATGTCGTGGCCTGGCTGATCAGCCAAGCCGCTTTGTCGCCCGAAGAAGAAATGCGGGCCGCCGCCGAGAACCATCGACGAATCTTGCGGCAATCTCAAACCACGCCCACGCCGGCCGAGGCCGAACAGGTTTTCGCCAAACTGCTGGCGGCCTTGCCGCCGCATCTCAAGCCGGAGGCGTTTCAATACTCGCTGACCGTCTTGAAAAGCGACCAACTCGACGCGATGACCGTAGGCGGCGGTTATGTCTACCTGACCCAGCCGCTCGTCGCGGGGCTGCTGGCCGACCGTGAGCGCGGACCGGCCGCACTGGCCTTCGTGCTGGCCGGCGAATTGGGACACATCGGCCTGAAGCATTGCCGTCGCGGTTATCAATTGGAGAGCCTGGAAGACGAGATCCGCGCCGGCCGCGCGCCGAAGCTCGACGACAAACTGTTGCGAAACGAATTTCAGACAGGGTTCGTCCGCCGCGGCGATTGGCTGCGCTTCTTGTATGCGCGGGATGAAGTTTACGAAGCCGATCTGTTCGCTTTGCATCTGTGCCGCAACGCCGGCTTCGACCAGGATGCTGCGCTCGACGCCTTGCGCTGGATGATCTGGGCCCCCGCGGGCGAATTGCCCGCCCAACCGCCGCGCGACGACGCAGAGGCCCACGCCGCAGACGCCCCAGCCGCAGATGCCTCCACAACAGAGTTGATCGACTACCTTTCCGCTCCGCCGCCCTTGGCCATGCGGCTGCGGCGCTTGCTGACGGAGCGCACCGGTCCCCTCGACGAAGCGGGCTTCGGCCTGTTCGCGGTCGACACGGCGAGCGGCAAACTGACGAAAGCCGGACCACAAGCCGCCGCGGCCGGCCAGCCCACGTTGATCTTCGTACACGGCTTTGCCGGCAAAGAGGCGTCGTTTCACAATTTCTTCAGCGCGCTCGCCAATCGCGAAGCAGCCAAGGCCAGGCGGACGCTTTTCTTCCGTTACCCGAACAACGGCAGCCTATCGGCGGCGGGCGAGTTGCTGGCACATGAAATGGCGCGCGTCGTGGCGACTCCGGAACAAGCCGTGTTCGCCTGCCACAGCGCGGGCGGGTTGGCGTTTCGCTATTACGCCGAGCGGAAACGGGGCGGCTTCGAGCGCGCCGTGTTTCTCGGCGCGCCTCACGGCGGCGTCGGGCTGACCCAGCTCAAGTTCATCGTCGACGCCGGCACGTTCTTTGGCGATTTGAAATTCGGTTTGCCCGAAGCCATCCAGCGGGCCGTGCGCGAAGGGACGCGGCAAGTGACGCACGATCTGCACGCCGATAGCCTGTTCCTGCGATATCTGGCTTACGACGCTTCCCTGGCGCCTCGTTATGAAATTTACTGCGGGCGGCGCTTCAACGAAGCCGAGAGCCTGGGACTGGCGGCGGTCGTGAATATCGCCAGGGAGCTGCTGGACCGGCAAGTCGTGGAGCGAATCAAGCAGCCGCGTTGGAAAGAGCGACTCGGCGCCCGCATCGAGCGGTTGCGGCTGCCAGAAGAAGTGGCCGACGGCGATTTAATCGTCTCCGTTCGCAGCGCCACGCTGCCCGACGTCGAGGACGTGACCGTCACGCGGCTCGATCACATGCAGCTCAACAGCGATCCGGACTTGATCGAGCAAGTTTTGGATTCGATCTTCAACCAACCGTAGGCTGGCGGAGCTGCGCCCCTGATCGAAATCGGCAAAGATTTCTGTACGGAACGCCCTCTGTGGCGTTCCGTGGATCGGCTGCGCGACGTCCTCTCGCAGTTCGTGGAACGCCGCAGAGGGCGTTCCCTACAGGCGGTCGACGAGGAGATTACCGATTTCGAATGTCAAAATCGATCAGGATTTATGACAGCATCTCGCCGATGACTTGACCCTCGACCAACGGCAAGGGACGGCCAAGGGCGTCGTGGACCAGCGTATGATGGTCGATGCCGAGCAGGTGATACATCGTGGCGAGTAGATCTTTGGGGCTGATCGGCCGATTGGCCACGTCTCCGCCTTGCTTGTCGGAAGCGCCCACGACGTTGCCGCGCGTGACGCCCGCCCCGGCGGCCATCGACGAATAGACGCGCGACCAGTGATCGCGCCCGCCGTTGCGGCCCGTGCTCAAGCGCGGCGTGCGGCCGTGCTCGCTGGTGCAGACGACCAGCACGTCGTCGAGCAGTCCGCGCTGATCGAGATCGGTAATCAGCCCATACCAACCTTGGTCCAACCCTGGGCAGAGTTCCTTGCGCATGCGCGGGAAATGGTCCCAGTGCGTGTCCCAGCCGCTGCCGGCCAGGCCGTATTCGTCCCAGAACAGCGTGACCACGCGGCTGCCGGCTTCGACCAGCCGCCGCGCCGCGAGACAGCCTTGGCCGAAGAGCGTGTCGCCATACAAATCCCGCGTGAGGCCGGGCTCCTTGCGCACGTCGAGCGCGGTCCGCAGTTGGTCCGAGCCGAGCAGGTCGTAGGTCATGCCGCGATAGCGGTCCATCTGCCTGCCGCTGGCCGAAACAGCCAGATCGGCCCTGGCCTGGTCCAATTGCTCGACCAGCGAGCGGCGGACGTTGAGCCGATCGAGCGTCAGCCCGTCCTGCAGCGCGGTCGCCGAAGGGACTACGAAATGGCTGTCGCGAGTGATGCCGATGTAGGGATCGTTGTCGGTGTAGGTTTTGTCGGCCAGCGTCTTGACGTGCGACTTGGTGGCCTCGCCGACGAAATCGGTCCAGACCGGGTTATATTCGCCGCCCAAGAACGCGGCGTAAGGACCGGCCCGCGGCACTTCGCCGACGCGGCGGCTGCTGAATTGCCACGGCAGCGCGACATTGGCGGGGACCGTTCGCGGCGCCTGCCGGGCCGGATTGTGCGCATCAACATAAT
>DATNEC010000460.1:0-7531 GCA_035606815.1 Pirellulales bacterium | reverse complement strand
GGTCATGGCCGGGGCGGTCGTCAATCCGGGCGCTACGATCGGCGAAAACGTGATCGTCAACACCAACGCGACAATCGAACACGAATGCGTCATCGAGGCCGGCGCCCACCTGTGCTCGCGGTCGGTGCTCGGCGGCAAGGTCAGAATCGGCCGGGCGGCTTGGGTCGGCATCGGCGCAACGGTCCGCGAGAAGATCGTCGTGGGGGCCGACGCAATCATCGGCGCCGGGGCGGTCGTCGTCGCCGACGTTCCCGACCGGGCGGTGGTCTTCGGCGTTCCGGCCGTCGTGCAACGATACGTGGAGCCTCATGCACTCGAAAAACGCAATTAACGAATTCGCCGTGTTCGGCAGTCCGCCCGCCTTCGGTCAACCGTTGCACGTCGGCCGGCCGAACTTGGGAGACCGAGCGCGACTCGTCGAACGGCTGAACGACATCTTGGACCGCCGCTGGCTGACGAACGACGGCCCGTACGTGCGAGAATTCGAACAGCGGATCGCGGAACTGACCGGCGCCAAACACGCGATCGCGGTCTCCAACGGCACGACCGGGCTCGAAATCGCCTTCCGGGCCGCCGGCCTGGCGGGCGAGATCATCGTGCCATCGTTCACCTTCGTCGCCACAGTCCATGCTTTGCATTGGCTCGGCATCAAGCCGATCTTCTGCGATATCGACCCCGCCACGCACTGCCTGGACCCCGACCGAATCGAAGCCCTGATCACTCCGCGGACGACCGGGATCCTCGGCGTCCACGTCTGGGGCAGGCCGTGCGAGATCGAGCGGCTGCAAGCGATCGCCGATCGTCACGGCCTGAAGTTGCTGTTCGACGCGGCGCACGCGCTGGGTTGCTCCTACCGAGGGCGCAAGGTCGGCCAGTTCGGGCTCGCCGAAATCTTTAGCTTTCACGCCACGAAGTTTCTCAACTCGTTCGAGGGCGGGGCGATCGTCACGAACGATGATGCGCTGGCAGACAAGCTGCGGTTGATGCGCAACTTCGGCTTCTCTGGATACGATCGGATCGACGACGCCGGCATCAACGGCAAGATGCACGAATTTTCGGCGGCGGCCGGATTGACCAATTTGGAAAGCGTCGCCGAGTTCATCGCCGACAATCGACGGAATTACGAGTCCTACCGAGACGAGTTGCGGAGCATCCCCGGCTTGTCGTTGCTGGAATACGACGAGCGCGAACGGTGCAACTATCAGTACGTCGTCGTCGAAGTCGACGAAGCCGCCTGCCAGGTCGGCCGCGATTTTCTCGCGGAGGTCTTGTGGGCCGAAAACGTGTTGGCTCGGCGATATTTTTATCCTGGCTGTCACCGCGTCGAGCCGTACCGCTCGCTCTATCCCGACGCGAGCGATCGTTTGCCGGCCACCGAATCCGTGGCTGAACGGGTGTTGCTACTGCCCACCGGCAGCACGATCGAGGCCGCCGAGATCCGAGCGATCTGTGAGATTCTGCGCACCGCCGTGCGGCAGGGGCCGGAGTTGACGCGCCGGCTTAAAGCTCAGCCGCTACGGTTCGTCAACGTCGTTTGAAGCCCGGTCATTCGGCTGGCTGCCTCGCGCGTCGCCGTCATACCGCCGGCAGACCTGGTCGATCAGCGACAAGAGCAAGTCCATCTGCGTTTCGCGGTCTTCGTGCCGGCGTAGATAGTCCATGTTCTCCCGCGCGGTCTGCTCGCGAAGCGCGCGCGAGGCCAGATATTCGAGCAGGGCGGCGGCGATCTGTTCGGGGGAGCCGGCGTCGGGAAACTTGGCCGAAAAACCTTGCCGTTGCATGACGCGGTATTCTGGATCATCGCCGATGACCGGGGCGGCGCCGCTTGCCGCCAATTGCAGCACGCTGGCTGAGCGCATGTCTCCACGCGGACAGAGCGAGAGAAAAACGTCGCTGATGGAAGCCAATTCGAAATACTCCGCCAGCGAGATCGGGCGGTCGATCAGCGTGAACCGATGCGACATTCCCGCTGCGGCGATTTCATGTCGCGCTCGGGCCGCTTCGACCTCGACGTTGGGCCCTCCGAGAACCAGGAAGTGCGCCGCGGAACATTTTGCCGCCGTCCGAAGAAATGCGTCGAGCGCCGTGAAGCAGGCGTAGTGCGGCTTGAATTTGCGGCAATTCTGCACGATCAGGGCATCGGGGGGCAGGCCCCACTTCGCAGCTCGCTGGCGGCGCAGATCGGGATCGGCGCGCCGGAGTTGATCAAGCTCGACGCCCCAGGAGATGGGCCGCACCTTTTCCGCCCGGACCCCGAACCGCCGGACCAGATACTCGGCCGCGGTCGCCGACGAAGGGACCACCAAGTCGACGGACCGCAATGCCCGACGAACGGCAAGATAAGCGCCGGGCCAACTTTCCGCGGTGTTGAAGATATCGCTGCCCCAGGGGAAGAGGATCCGCGGCACGCCTCGGCATAACGCGGTCGCGGTCCCAAACACGGCGGCGTCGTGGCCGAACACGAATCGCGGCCGCAGTTGAAGGGCGGCCCGCGACATCAAGCTCGCCGCCAACCAGGGATCGACGACGCGCCATTCCCAAGGCGCCGGCGAGTCCTTGCCCGTGACGCGGCTAAACCTTCGTCGGCCCAGCCTGGCCAGGGCGCGCTCCATCCTGAGCAGCCAAGGTCTCGCGATGCGGCGCGGCCAGCTCTTCTCGACGGCGTGAAAATCGAACGGACCGACGATAGGCGTTTCGCCGGGGAGCCATTCCGAGCGCGGCGAGTCGGTGACGAGTTGGACATCCCAGCCGCGCTTTCGCCAGGCCGCGGCAAGCACGTGCGGGAAGACGCTGGCGGCGGGCCCCAGCATGACGGCCCGCTTCGACAGTCCCGCGGCCTGCATTGAGCACGGAAGGGCCGTGTCGCCGGTCTCCGCCATAGTTTTTGCCATCCAATCAGTGTATACCAATCGAGCGCCGTGCGGACCGTGATTTCGAAAGACGTCGACCGGCGGACCGCGAATGCGCGGAAAATTTCCGACCTCGCCTGACCATCCTTCGCGGCTGGAATCGATGCTCGCCGACCTCGCCGTCTTGATGCCCGTCTACAACGCCGAGCGCTATCTCGCCGAAGCGGTCGAGAGCATTCTCCATCAGACGTACGCCAAGTTCGAATTCATCATCATCGACGACGGTTCGACCGATCGATCGGTCGAAATCCTGTCGTCGCTGGCGGCGGCCGACCCGCGTATTCGACTCGTCCACAGGCCGAATTCCGGGTATCTGAGGGCCCTCAACGAAGGTCTGGCGATGTGCCGAGGGACGTTTGTCGCCCGCATGGATGCCGACGACGTCGCCTTGCCGCGGCGCTTCGAGCGACAGATCGGCTACCTCTTGGAGCACGCCGAGTGCCTGGCGGTAGGAAGCGGCATACTGCGGATCGACGCCGACGGCGACTTGCTTTGCGAGGAACCCATGCCGCGAACTCATGAGGAAATCGAGGTCCGATTGCTTCAAGGTCTTGGCGCCTTGCCGCACCCGGGCGCGATGATCCGCCGTTCGGCGCTGGCCGAAATCGGCGGGTATCGCGAGCCGTACTATGGCGCGGAAGATTTCGACCTGTGGTTGCGGCTCGCGGAGCGCGGCCGGTTGGCGAACCTGCCCGAGCCGCTTATCAAGTGCCGGGTTCACCCCCAGAACTTTACGTTCATCCACGAAATGCGCGGGCGTGCGGCCGCCGCGGCGGCATTGGCCGATGCGTACCGTCGCCGCGGCCAGCCTCGTCCGATCGATCTGCCCGACGCCCTTTCGCCTGCTCTGCGAGGGGCCGACCGAGAGCGGGCCTGGACGCGCAGCGCCATCTATGCCGGGCAGTACCGTACGGCGCGCAAGCATGCTTGGTCGATCTGCCGACGAAAATTCTGGCAGGCCGATTCGTGGATTTTGCTCGCCCACGCCCTGCTCGGGCCGCGCGCGGAACCGATCCGACGCCTCTATCGGCGGATGCGCGGCCGAGGGACTTAGCGCTACCTCGGCCTTGATTTGAGGGGCGTCTGGCCGCCAGCGCGTGCGTTGAAGGCGATCTGTTTCATTCCTCTCCTTGGTGTCGCACGATGTCGCCTTCGACCATGTAGATCACGTCTTCAGCGACGTTGGTGGCCATGTCGCCCAGACGTTCGAGATGCTTGGCGACCGAATAGAGCTTCATCAGGGTTTCCGTTTGTTCGGGCTTGGCTCGGATGGCCGCGCGAATTTTTTCGTGGATCGCCCGGCGCATGTTGTCCAGTTCATCGTCGTCCTGACGAACGCGGTGAGCCAGGCTCGAATCGGCGCCGACCAGCGCGTCGAGACTGCGCTTGACCATGTCCTGGGCGCGGATCGCCATGCCGCGAAAATCAACGGGCACCTCGACCCGATCGACGCGGGCCAGAAACAAGACCCGCTTGGCGATGTTCTTGGCCAGATCGCCCATGCGCTCCAGGTCATTGTTGATTTTCAACACGGCGACGACGAACCGCAGATCGATGGCCACCGGCTGGTAGAGCGCCAAGATCTTCAAGCAATCTTCCTCGACGTCGACCTCCATGCGGTCGATCTCGGCGTCTTCCTCCAGCACCTTGCGGGCGATCGCCTCGTCGCGATGGACCAGCGCGGCGACCGCATTGGCGATGGCGCCTTCGACCATCGAACCGACGAACAGGATCTTTTGCTTGAGCTGTTCGATTTGTCGTTGCAAGTGTTTCGGCATCGTGATCTCGAATCGTGTCGATCGAACCGCGCGATCTTATTTAGAGAATTGAGACGGTTTATCAAGGAGATCGGGGGATGCGGAGGAGATGAGGAGATAAGATTATTGGGACTTACCAAGCTTCGCATTCATCCCCGCGGTCTCCACCGCATCCCCCTATCTCCTTCTAAATAACGCCCATATTTCCAAGAAGTTAAGCGCTTCGCTGATCGATTCTAGTCCGTTCCCATCCTTGGCGCATAGGCCGGATTATTCGTCGATCCGAGACAATCCTGCGCCTAAGCGAGTATAGCTCAGCGCCGCGGCGAAGAGCCTCACGGCGCCGGCAAGTGGATCGTGAACGTGCTGCCGGCTTCCTCCTTGCTCTCCACGGTGACTTGGCCGCGATGCGCCAGCACGATGTGCTTGACGATCGCCAGGCCCAAGCCGGTCCCGCCCAGCTTGCGGCTGCGGGCCTTGTCGACGCGATAGAACCGCTCGAACAGCCGCGACAAGTGCTCCTCCGCGATCCCGCAGCCCTGGTCGCGGACCTGCACTAAAATCTCGTGATCGCGCCGCGTTGCGATGAGTTCGACTTGCCCGTCCTGGTTGCTGTATTTCACGGCGTTGTCCAGCAGGTTGGTCACGGCCTGCTCGAACAGCGGCGGATTGATCTTGGCTTCGAGATCGGGATCGCCGCCCAGCGCGATGCGAATCCCGCGATCGGCGGCCTTCGTTTCGCAATTGTGGATGGCCGCGTTCAACACTTCGCCCAGGCCGACCACGTTCAAGGCAATGTCGGCGGCCTCGGCCTCTTTCTCGATCCGTGAAAGGCTCAACAGATCTTCGATGATCGCATTCAGCCGATCGGCCTGCCGAGCGATGATGCGCAGGAAACGCTCGGCGTCGCCCGGATCATGCACGGCGCCGTCGAGCAGCGTCTCGACGAAGCCCTTGATCGAAGTGATCGGCGTTTTCAGCTCGTGCGAGACATTGGCGGCGAAATCGCGGCGCATGTTTTCCAACTGGCGCAGCCGCGAAACGTCGTTGAGCACGATCACCGCGCCGATTCCCCGGCCCGCCGGATCGCGAAGCGCCGTGCCGTGGGCTTGAAGCACCCGTTCGCGAGCGTTGCGCAGCACGACGTCGCCCTCGACCGGCCGTTTGCAGACCAGCGCGCTGGCCACGAAACGCCGGAGGTCTGCGTTGCGGACGACCTCTTGCAGGTTGCGGCCCTGCATCTCGCGAGGGTTGGCGCCGAGCAGGCGGCCCGCCGCCAGATTCAAACTGATCACGCGCTCTTCGGTATCGACGGCCAGCACGCCTTCGACCATGCTGGTCAACACGGCTTCTTGCTCGTTGTTCCGTCTCAACAGCGCGCCGATCCGGTCTTCCAGCCGGCGCGCCATGGCATTGAAGGCCTCCGTCAACTCGGCGAACTCGACGCTCTCCGGCGCGTGCAACTTGTAGCCCAGTTCGCCCTCGGCATAGCGCTCGGCCGCGTCGCGCAGACGCGCGAGCGAACGGGCGACTTCGAGCGAAACCGCCCAACTAATCAGCCCCGCCAAGGCCAAGGCCGCGGAACCGCCCAGAACGAGCTTCGCCGGCATCGAGTCGAGCGAGCGAAAGAGCCATCCGAGAATTGCCAGCGAAACGACCAGCAGGCACGCGACTCGAGGGTACAACCGCCAGAGCAGCCGCTTACCCGGCATGTACGACTACTCCTTGAACCGATAGCCGACTCCGCGCACCGTTTCGATATACTCGCCGTAGGAACCCAGTTTTTTGCGCAGCCCCGCGACTTGCACGTCGACCGATCGTTCGGTCACTGGGTAATCGTCCCCCTTCACGGCGTCGACGATCTGGTTGCGGGAAAAGGCCCAGCCGGGCCGCTGGGCGAGAAAGTGCAACAAGCGGAATTCGGTCAAGGTCAGCACCAACGGCGTGCCCGCCGCCAAAACTTCGTGCCGCCCCGGGTGAATCACCAGTTCGTGGGCCTGAATGGCCGCGTCGCGCTCGGGGTGCTCTTGGGCTTTGCGCCGCAAAACGGCCTTGATCCGGGCCGCCACGACGCGCGGGCTGAAAGGCTTGGTGATGTAGTCGTCGGCGCCCAATTCCAAGCCGCTGACCACGTCGGCCTCCTCGCCCTTGGCCGTCAGCATCACGATCGGGACGTGCTTCGTCCGCGTGTCGCTCTTGAGCAGCTTGCAGACCTCCAGCCCATCCACGCTGGGCAGCAGCAAATCAAGCACGATCAAGTCGGGCGGGTTGCTGCGGGCTTCGCGCATCGCCTCTTCGCCGGAAGCGGCCGTCGAAACCCGATATCCTTCCTTCGTCAGGTTGTAGCTCAGCAGTTCCAGCAGGTCTTCCTCGTCGTCGACGACGAGCACTCGTTGTTTGGCCATATAACGCCTCGGGGCCGACTCGGAAAATCGATGAGACGTCAGGGATAGCATTGAAATGTTAAGATTGCGTTACGGTTTCGTGAGCTTCCAGCGCCGGTTATTGAATGCCATTCTATCGTACCCTGCCGCCGAGCGGGCATTCAATCCTTCGGTTTGCCTGCCGTTGCGCGACACGATGATGTAGCCCGGCCGCCCTCGGCCGGCGGTTTGCTTGCGATCACCACACGGCCGAGGGCGGTCGTACCCCATTCGCTAGGGAGGGCCGTGGCATGCCCCATGGGCAGATTGACCCGGCTTCCGGCGGTTCATTATAATCCGCACGTCTCTAAGCTGGGTTATCCCTGAACGGGCAATGACTTAGTAATTGCTTCCGGGTTCGGAATCGCCCCGCGCCGGAAGCCCTCTTTGCTTCGAATGCACGAAAGGACAGTCATGACCACAGCGTCTTCCAGCGGAATTC
>DATNEC010000459.1:0-4228 GCA_035606815.1 Pirellulales bacterium | reverse complement strand
TGGCCTTGTCGTGCTGCGCTTCGAGCACCAGATGGATCACCTGGCCGAGCGTCGTGTCTTCGCCGACGGCGTCGATGCGGAGTTCCAAGGCGCCGAACTGGTTCAGCGTGCCGGCGAAAACATGGTCCCGCTCGCCCTTGTCGACCGGCAGGCTCTCGCCGGTCAGCGTGCTCTGGTCGACGCTCGAACGGCCGGCGAGGATCGTGCCGTCGACCGGAATCCGCTCGCCGGGACGCACGATCGCCACGTCGCCCAAAACCGCTTCGTCGATGGGGACTTCGAGCTCTTCGTCGCCGCGCCGCACGCGCACCCGCCGCGGCCGCAGGTCGAGCACGCGCTTGATCTCGCGGTGCGTGCGGGCGAAGGTCAGCGCTTCGAGCGATTCGCCGACCGTCGCGATCAGCACGACTTCGGCGCCGACCCAATATTCCTTGAGGGCCAGCGCCGCCAACATGGCGATGGCCAGCGCCAGGTCGGCCCCCACGCGGCCGTCCCACAAGGCCGCCACGGCGGCATAGACGATCCGCGAGCCGCCCGCCAGGGCCGCCAGCAGCGACAGGTTCAGCCCCCACGGGTTGCGCAGGCTTTCATACCCGAGCCAGCCGAACAGCAGATCGCCCGTCACCAAGAGCCCGACGGCGGCCGTGAGCAGATAGAGACGGCCGAACGACGGCAGCGCCAGCGCATCGTCGGGGTCGGCCTGGTACTGCATGTGCATGAGGGAGACCTGTCCGATGCCCGGACGGCGAGGCGAGAACGAATTCGCGAAGGTTCAGGCTAAGTGGGCCGCCGCCGGGTGTCAAGAAAACGTCGCCGATAGCCATTCCCCCGCATTCGTGCTACGCTACGACGCAAGCCGCGGGCATGGACCTTCTTGCCGCAGTAGGACGGACTTCCAGTCCGTCGCGGGCGAACTGACGGACCAGAGGTCCATCCTACGACATTTTTGACTCTTGGGCCGAAGACGACGATGACCGCAGACCTGGGAGCCCTCTGTGCCGCGGCCGTGACGATCGGCTTCTTTCATACGCTCTATGGGCCCGATCATTATTTACCGTTCGTCGCCATGTCGCGCGTCGGCGGCTGGAACCTGCGGAAGACCATCGTCGTGACGCTGTTGTGCGGCGTGGGGCACGTGGCCAGTTCAGTCGTGCTCGGCTTCATCGGCATCGCTTTCGGCGTCGTGGTATTGCAATTGGAAACCTTGGAGGGCCTGCGCGGCGACCTGGCCGGCTGGTTGCTCGTTGCGTTCGGTTTGACGTATTTCTGTTGGGGCGTGGTGCAGGCCATTCGCAACCGTCCGCACACGCACCTGCACGTCCATTTCGACGGCACGGTCCACGCACACGAGCACGTGCATCAAGACGCCCATCTACATCCGCACCCCGCGCCGGCCGCTCAGGCCGAAATTTCGCCCGCAGGCGCGGCCGCGAGCAAACCGCGCAAGGCGTCGCTGACGCCGTGGGTGCTGTTGACCATTTTCTTGTTCGGGCCATGCGAGCCGTTGATTCCGCTGTTGATGTATCCGGCGGCCAAGGCCAACACGCTTGGTGTGATCTGCGTGACGTTGTTGTTCGGCCTGACGACGCTGGCCACGATGACCGGCATGGTCGTGCTGATGTGCGCCGGGGCGGGGGCCGTGCGGTTCGAGCGGTTCCATCGCTACAGCCACGCCTTGGCCGGGTTGGTCGTCACTTCGTGCGGCGTGGCGATCAAACTCGGGCTGTAGCGCCCCCTCAGTTTTTAACTAGCCCAGGCATTTATGCCTGAGAACCGGGGCAGGGCGCCCGCCCCTGACTTCGCTTCCTCAGTGGAATCTGTGGGCGGATTTCGACTATTGAGCGGTGCGACCGTGCGTTTTCTCAGGCATTGCCGGGCAATGAATGTTGAATCGGAGCACAGCAAAATCGGGGCAGCGAATGAGCACGGCATTCATTGCCCGGCGATGCCTTAAAAAACGCACCGTGACGATGCTCGACAAGGAAAATCTGCCCACAGATTCCGCCGACATGGCAATTAAAAGTTCCTTTGGCGGAGTCTATGGATGAGACATCTTTAGTACGACGAGGCGCCCTTCTCCGGCCTCTAGGACATGTTTTTCTTGCAATTGGGCGGCAGGAACGGTTCAATACGGGCGCTGCGGCTGTGCTCGATGACTCGGCTCCATCTGCAAAGGGCTTTCGCCATGAAACGCTTTCGCGCGGCGTCGTGCGTGCTGGGACTGTCGGCGGTTTCGATCGCCTTGCTGTTCGGGCTATGGCCGCGCCAAGGCGCCGGGCATGAAGACGATGCCGACGTCAAGCCCGGCGCCGCGATCGAACTGCCGGAACGGCCGATCGAGTTGATCATCGAGCTGGGCATCGAAGACGAACAGCAGGTTGTGTGGGAAGGCGAATTGAAGCTTTCCGAAGGGCGGGTGTTGAGCCTGGAGTTGGTGCAGGCCAGCAACAATTCGACGGTCGACGGCGCCAAGTTCAAAGTCCGCACCAAGCGGCAGCCGGGCGCACGTCCCGCCCAAGCCAATCAACGGCCCAATCAGCGGCGGCGGGCGGCCAATCGCCGGCGGCAAAACAACGCCGCGAAGCCGAATGAAAAACCCGCGGCCGACGCCCCGCCTAAAACAGCCGCCGCCCCGCCGAACAAGGATGCGGCCCAGAAGCCTGACCAAAAACCTGCCCCGAAGCCCGGCCAGCAACCGGCCGCCCAAGCCCAGCCGTTCCACTTGGTTCCGGCGCGCATCCGGGCCACGCTCGACGCGCCGGAGACGGCCCGCGCCGAGGTCGTCACCTCGCACGGCTCGTTCTCGTTCAAGCTAGAAGAAGTCGCGTCGAATGAGAAAAAGACGTTTCTCGACGGGCAGGCTTCCGTCACCGGCGAAATCGCGGCGGTGCGGCTGACCGGCCCAAAGACCGAAGACGATTTTCCGGTGATGGCCAAGGCGCACGATGGGACGGTCTGGATGGCCTACGTCGCTTACACGCCCGGCGAACCGCTGGCGATGGATCGCGTGGCCCGCGGCGCGTTCGAGGCCCTTGAACCGCGCGGCAACGGCGACCGCATCCGCTTGATGCGCTTCGACGGCCAGGCATGGCATGCGCCGATCGACGCCACCGAAGGCGGACTCGATCTTTGGCGGCCGACGATCGCCATCGACAACCAAGGCGTCCTTTGGCTCGCCTGGGGGCAGAAGGTCGGCGAGAACTGGGACATCTACTCTCGCCGCTACACGCCCCCCAAGGCCGGCGCCGCCAAGGGCGCCTGGTCAAAGACCGTCCGCGTGACCGAGGCGCCGGGCAGCGATTTTGGCGTCGTCGCGGCGACCGACGCGGCGGGACAAGTCTGGGCTGCCTGGCAAGGCTTTCGCGACGGCAACTACGAGATCCTGCTGGCCCGCGGAAACGCTGACGGTACGTGGGGCGATCCGCAAACCATTTCCACGAGCAAGGCCAACGATTGGAGCCCGGCAATCGCCGCCGATTCGAAGGGCCGGGTCTACGTCGCCTGGGATACCTACGATCGGGGGAACTATGACGTGCAACTGTACGCCTCCGGCGAAAAGCCGCAGACGATCGTCGCCGCGGCATCCGATCGCTTCGAGGGCCGGCCGGCGCTGGTTTGCGACACGGCCGACCGGCTGTGGCTGGCTTATGAAGAGGGGGATGAGCAGTGGGGCAAGGACTACGCCTCGGCCGACGGGTTTCGCAAAGTCGGCTTCGAGCGCAATCCAGGCTTTGCCTTGTATGTGAACCGCACGGTCAAGGTGAAATGCCTCGTCAACGGCGATTGGAAGCAGCCGGCCGGTTCGCTCGAAGAGGCTTTCGGGGACGTGCTGACGCGCGGCAAGAGCGTGCCGCGGCTGGCGGCCGACGCCGCAGGGGGCATTTGGCTGCTGCTGCGGCACCATCCGCTGGCCGGCGGCGGCGGCGAAGTCTGGCACAGCTACGCCATGCGATACGCGGGCGAAGAATGGGACTCGCCGATCCATCTGAATAACTCGTCGAACTTGATGGACAACCGCCCGGCGGCGTGCGCGCTGCCCAAGGGCCTGTTGACCGTTTATTCGAGCGACCGCCGCGTCAACACGCAAAGCCGCCAGGAGGACGATCTCTATACCACATTGCTCGAAGCGGGCGACGCCGCCGAACTGCAACTGGCCGATGCGGCCGAAACGCCGCCGGCCGAGGTCGCCCCGGTCCATCCGAACGAGGCCGAAGACGTGGCCCGGCTG
>DATNEC010000455.1:0-5263 GCA_035606815.1 Pirellulales bacterium | reverse complement strand
CCAGTGAGCGTGGCGAGACACACCAAGCCACTTCCCCGGTATGATGGGAAAAGTCTGCGCGCCGGCTGGCCATGCGAGGCGACTCGAAGACGCGGCTTGGGTGATGAGCCAACGCGTGGATGAAGGCTCATGCGAAGATGGCCACATTCACGGAGTCATCTTGGGAAAGTTGGCCATCTTGGACGGGAAGGAATCGTAGGGAGTCGGCATGAAGCATACCCGACGCGGGATGTCGCAAGCTGGCTTGCCGCCGCGGAGCGTCGGCGCCACCAGCAACGCGAAGACGGCCACATTCACGCGGTCATCTTGGGAAAGTTGGCCATCTTGGCGGAGGAAGCGGCACTTCCGGTTGACCGACGTGGCGGGCAACGTGTTGAAGCCGATCCTGGCGTGATCGAAGCTCGTCTAGTTCGACCCGCCGCGGGACGGCGCCGGCACGGTTCGATCGTCCGCCGCCTCGGGAAGGAACAGGGCGCCGATGGCCGCGGGCAGAAACAACCATCCGGCATGTTCCAGGGCGGCGCGGTAGTCTCCGACTTGCGAGAAGAGTCCGAAAAACACCGTGCCCGCGGCGGCGGCGATCCGGCCGATATTGAAGCAAAAGCCGGCGCCCGTCGTCCGCAGCAATGTTGGGAACAACGGCGGCAGATACATACTAAACAGTGCGAACACTCCCTGGAACGGCCCGATCGCCGCCAGCCAGTAAAACGAGCTTTCGGGCCCGCGCGGGACCACGTAGGCGCCGAGCATCGAAAGAAAATATCCCAGGCACATCAACGCGATCGTCCCGCGGTAGCCCAGACGGCGAGCGATCGCCGCGGCGAGGAAATTGCCGGCGATCGAGGTAATCATGACGAGGCTCATGGCCTGGCTGACGAACTCGCTGCGCCGCGCGTCGGTCCAAGCGAGCACCTCCGGCAGATTGCGCAAATGCTGCGAACACCAGAACATGAAAGCCCAGTGACCCGTGAGAGATAGCGCACAAACCAAGCTGGTCAGCACCGTAATTCTGCGCACGCGACCTTGAAACAAATCGCGGATGCGCGGCTCGGCGCCGCGGGAGCGGGCCTTGGCGGCGTGCCATTCCTCGGGCTCGGGCACGGCGCGGCGAATCCAAAGCACCAGCAGCGCGGGCAAGACGCCGGCCAAGAACACCGTGCGCGGAGGAAAAGCGGCCAGCAGAAACACGACCAACGTGGCCAGCATCACGCCGAGGTTGACGCCCGTTTGCAACACGGCGGCTAGCCAAGGGCGCCAATGGCGGGGCCAGGTCTCCGAAAGCAGCGCGGCGCCGACGGCCCATTCGCCGCCGATCCCCAGCGCGGCCAGGAAGCGAAAGACCAGCAGTTGCCGCCAACTTTGCGCGAAAAACGACAAGCCGGTGAACGTGGCGTAGGTCAGGATCGTCAGCATCAAAGCCCGACTGCGGCCGATACGGTCGCCCAGCCGGCCGAAGAATCCGCCGCCCAGCGCCCAACCGATGAGAAACGCCGCTTGAATCCACGAACTGTAGTAGCCGACTCGTAAATCGTCTTTGGGAAGGGCCAGCAGCTCGGCCACGAACGGCGCCGCGACCAGCGTATACAAGTGCATGTCCAGGCCGTCGAACAGCCAGCCCAGCCAGGCGGCCGCCCCCGATTTCCATTGCGTCGACGAAAGCTCGCGCAATCGCAAAACTCGGTCGGGCGAAGGAAGCGGCGCCGCATCGTCTTCCGCGGTGGTCTGCGACGAATGGGTCATGGAAGGCTGTGAACCCGCCTAAGCCGGGGATGATCGCTTGAACTTTTGCAGCGTGTGGCAATCGAGACCGATCAAGCCGCGACGGACCCCGGCCGTATAGGCCACCTCGCTGACGTACAAATCGCCGCGCGAATCGACCCAAATGTCGTGCGGCGCGAAAAAGTCGCCCGGCGCGCAAGGGTTCTCGCCGCCGCCCCACCGCGCCAACAACTCTCCGTCGGCCGAAAAAACGCTCACGCGGCCGCCTGTCGCATCGGGCGATGGCGCTTCGTTGCCGGCAAACATGCCGGCGCGATAACCCAGTTCGGCCACGAACACGAGACCGGCGGGGTCGATGAACACTTCGCAGGGCCGGGCGACGTCGCGCCATTCATCGACGTATCGTCCATCGGGCGTGAATCGTTGAATGCGGCTGTTCTCGCGGTCGGCCACGTAGACCATTCCCGAGCGGGCGATCGCGATGCCGTGCGGCACGCGAAACTCTCCCGGTCCGTCGCCGGGAGCGCCCCACGAGAACAACATCTCTCCGGCGTCCGAGAACTTGTGAATTCGCGCGTTGCCGTAGCCGTCGGCGATATACAAAGCGCCGTCGGACGCGATCGCCAGATTCGTCGGAAAGCTGAACGGCCCGGCGGCCTGGCGAATGTTGCGATAGTCGACGGTCGCGGCGCCGGTGTCCGAAGGGCGGCCGCGCGTGCCGAGCGTCAGCAGCAATTCGCCTTGCGGCGTGAACTTGCGAACCGTGTGGTCCAGGTAATCGCAGCAATAGATCGAATCGTCGGGACCGACGTGGATGCCGTGCGCGCCGGTGAAGACCCCCTCGCCCCACGACTCCAAGAATCGCCCGTCCGCCGCAAAGACCATCACCGGCCGCTCGGAGCGATTGAAGACATAGACGCGGTCCTGCGAGTCGGCGGCCACTGCGGTCACTTCACAGCCGGCCGGCAAGTCGCACCAATCGGCGTGCGCCGTGTAGGTAAATTGCCCCGCACCGACGATGACGGACGACGGCGCATTGCGGATCGGCGGAGCGCTCATCAGCGTGTACTTTTACCCAGGGTGAGGAATCAACTTGTGACCGTGTTCCCTTAAGCTAGCGGTGCAGTTAGCCGCCCGTCCAGTTGAGGGCGGACTAAACCGAGGGGGTCTCGATAAGTCTCGATGGCCGAAGCTTGACAGGCCATGAAAACCACCGCTAGTATTTCGGTCGACCAAAATACCTTTACGCCTCCGCGATGAATACACCCAGAGGGTCGAGAATTGACTGAGACTCTGCGAGTTATGCTGAAAGCGCCGACCAGGCAAACGCTCGGCCACGGAGTCGCCGATTCGATCCGCCAGGCGATTTGGGACGGCATATTCCCGGGCGGGCAGCGGCTTCCCGAGGCGAAAATCGCCCAGACGCTCAAGGTCAGCCGCGCCCCGGTGCGCGACGCCTTGGCCAGCTTGGAGCAGGAAGGGATCGTGCATCGCACGGCTTCCGGCGTGAGCATCGTGGCGAGGCTGGTCAAGGCGGACGTCGAGGAAATCTGTTCGTTGCGGTTGCCGCTGGAACTTCTGGCGGCGCAGCGGGTCGCCCTGCACGGGACCGAGACCGATTGGACGCGGCTCGGCGGAATCATTCGGGCCACGGAGCACGTCAATACTCCTGAGGATTTGGCCCAAGTCGATCTCGAATTCCACGAGGCCTTGGTGCGCGCCGCGCGTCACGGCCGGCTGCTTGCGAATTGGCTCAGCCTCAGTTCGCAGGTCCGGTTGGTGATGGTCCAGCGCAATTTGACCGATCACGATTCGCTGCGCGGCACCGTGCAAGGCCACACGGAATTCCTGGCGGCCCTCCAGGCGCGCGACGCGACGTCGGCGATCGGCCAACTGCAACATCATTTGCAAGGACAGTGCGAGTGGGTTCTGGGTAGTTTTTGACGGACTGCGAACGCAACTTCATGAACGCGAAGATGTCCGCCAGCTATCGGTCGCGCTTCGGCGGGCAGCCGCGGCGAGAAGTCCTTAAAGCGGGAGCGCTCTCCCTGCTGGGAGGGACGTTGTTCTGCGTGCCGTTGCTGTCGGCCGTCGCCGTCGGCGGCGAAGTCGACGAGCGCGACCAAGCCGACTTCTTCGAGCGCAAAGTCCGGCCGCTGCTCGTCGAGAAATGCCAGAAGTGCCACGGCGCCGACAAATCGCGCGGCAACCTCCGCCTTCGATCGCGCGATGAGGTCTTGCAGGGGGGCGACAGCGGACCGGCCGCAATACCGGGGAAGCCTGACGAGAGTCTGTTGATTCGGGCGGTGGGGTATTTGGACGAACCGCGGATGCCGCCCGACGGCAAGCTCTCGGAAAGCGAAATCGACGTCTTGAAGCGCTGGGTGGCGCTGGGCATGCCGTGGCCCAACGCCGGCCGCGAGGCCGTCGAACCGAGCGCCGGCCCGGCAGGATGGACTACGGAGCAGCTTCGCTGGTGGGCGTTTCAACCGTTGCGCGTCGAGGCTCCTTCGCTCGACGCTAAGAATGGGCAGGCGCGCCATCCGATCGATTGCTTCGTCGACGAGCAAATCGCCGCGGCGGGACTAGCGCCCTTCCCGCCGGCGGAGAAGCGCACGTTGATTCGCCGCGCGACGTTCGATCTCGTCGGCCTGCCGCCGACCCCCGCCGAAGTCGAAGCGTTTTTGAGAGACGAGTCTCCCGACGCCTTCGACAAAGTCGTGGAGCGGTTGTTGGCGTCGCCCCAATACGGCGAGCGGTGGGGGCGGCACTGGCTCGACCTGGTGCGCTACGCCGACTATTTCGAAGGGAAGCCCGGTTCGCACGGATCGGCGGGCAAGTTCGAAATCTTCGAGGCGTATCGCTATCGCGATTGGGTCGTCCAGTCGTTCAATCGCGACCTGCCCTACGACCAGTTCATCGTACACCAGATCGCCGGCGACAGGCTTGCCGCGCCGGGCGCCGACGCTCCTTATGTCGACGGGTTGGCGGCAACCACCGTCCTGGCCATCGGCGCTTGGGACAACGGCGACGCGGACAAGGACAAAGTGCTCAGCGACATCGTCGACGACCAGATCAACGTCGTCGGCCAGACCTTTCTCGGTTTGACGCTGGCCTGCGCTCGATGCCACGACCACAAATTCGACCCGATCGCGGCGGAGGACTATTACGCGCTGGCCGGGATGTTCTACAGCTCCCGCGTCTTGGAAAACCTCGGCACGAAAGGAGACCACACCGTCCTGCTGCGGACGCCGCTCGTGGCGGCGGACTACCTGAACCGCCGGCGCGAGCAACTGGAGCGTCTCGCTCAACTCAAGGCCGAACTCGACAAGTTGCAGCCCCCGGCCCCCGCGGCAGACGCCGGAGCGCCGCCGAAAACGGCCGCCTCCGAGCCGTCGGCGCCGGCCGAGGCCCGGGCGAAGATCGCGGAACTGACTGCCGAGCGGGACCGCTTGCAAACGGAACTGCTGCCCGAACCGCCCAAAGCGCTGGCCGCGGCGGATGGCGGAACTCCGGGTAGTTTGTTTCCGTCCATCCAAGACGT
>DATNEC010000454.1:0-5646 GCA_035606815.1 Pirellulales bacterium | reverse complement strand
ATCAGGATTTCGACCTTGGCCAGGTCGATAAAGCCCTGGTTCATCAGATCGAGCAGCCGGCCCGGCGTGGCGACGAGGATATCGACGCCGCCATTCAAAGCGCGGACTTGGGGATTCTGGCCGACGCCGCCATAAACCAGCGTGTGCCGCAGGTGCAGATGCTTGCCGTAGGTGCGGAAGCTGGCGCCGATTTGCGAAGCCAGCTCGCGAGTCGGCGAGAGCACCAACGCCCGGATCTTACGCCCGCGACCGTTGACGCGGCATTCGTTCTGGCCGAGCCGGTGCAGCGTGGGCAAAGCGAATGCGGCCGTTTTGCCAGTGCCCGTCTGGGCGCAGCCCATCAAGTCGCGGCCCGCCATGACGTGCGCGATCGCTTGGGCTTGGATGGGGGTGGGCGTTTCGTAGCCCTCCGCTTGCACGGCGCGGAGGATGGGTTCGGCCAAACCGAGATCTTCGAACTTGTTCATCATGTCTTCTTTGAAAGGATTCCGAATCGCTACTGCCAACGCACCGGCGCTTGCAGCTCTTGCGGTTGCCCGGGCAGGGGTTGAGCCTGCACCGCGCCCCGAACGCGGGACGACAAAGGAAGGCCTCGGCAACCGCCGAGGAGCAAGCAGATCAATTGCGATCGGAAGCTGCCCGCAACCCAATCCTGCCGGGTTTGCGGACGCTAAAGAAGCTACTGAACACGCCCGAGCCAGCGGCTCGCGTGGGCGTTCTCGCACCTCGAATTACGCACTACTATAACATGAGATTGGGCAAAGTCAATTGCGCCGATCTGCGCCCCAACGGTCGCGGGTTGGCGGCCGTGCAGGCCGGCGGCCGTTTCGCCTAGTACGAATAGGGAAATCGACGTGGTTCGAAGCCCGATCAATCCTCCCGCGAACCTTGGCGAACCAACCCAAAACCCACGGTCGGCGGCCGAAGTCGTCGAACTCGCGAAAGCCGCCGCTGAATCGCTGCTCGCCGAATTGGACTGCGGCGCTCAAGCGACTTCGAATTGGGCGGACGAAGAATTGGGCTTCGCGCTCGTGCAAACCGCACTGGATCGCTGCCTCAGCCGACTGGCGGAAACCGATTTTTGGGGCCAAGCCAACCGGGCGCCGTCGAACGCCTTGTGGGCCGTGGCCGGCAACTTATTGATCAAAGGCTCGCTGCAAGCACGGGCCCGGACGAAGCCCCGCGGCTATGCGGGCGACTTCGAGATGTTCGTGCAGTTTGACGAATGGCGATGCGAGGGCGACGCGCTTGGAAAACTGTTCGATCGCTATTTTCAGAACCAGGCGGCGGTCGAAGCCGTTCGCTCGCGCACGCGGCAAATCGCCGGGGCCTTGACGTGTCATAGTTTGGCTCGAGGTCTGGAGTCAAGCGGCGGCCCGCCGTATCGCGTCGTCAGCATCGGCTGCGGCCCGGCCCTCGATATCGAATTGGCAGTGCGTTGGCTGCCCGAACCGTTGCGGCGCCGGTTGAGCGTGACCCTCTTGGATCTCGATGGCGATGCCGTCGAGCATGCGATCGGCAGGCTGCGGAGCGTGTTGTTCGACGATCAACTCGCGGGTTTCCGCGACAATCTCTACCGGCTCGCCGACAGGCCGAAATCGAATGCGCTGGCAGAGAACGCCGATTTCCTGGTTTGCTCGGGTCTGTTCGATTATCTGCCCGACGCGGCGGCCGTCAAACTTTTGCGATGGTGCTGGGGCCGGCTCAGCCCGCGAGGAACGCTTCTGGTCGGGAACTTTGCGCCGCACAATCCGTCTCGCGCCTACATGGAATGGATCGGCAACTGGTATCTGCTCTACCGCACCCCGGCCGACCTTGCTCGGCTGGCCGAACAGGCGGGCATTCCTCGCTGGGCGATCCAGATTGGGGCCGAGCGGTTGGGAATCGACCTGTTTCTGTGCGCCGAAAACAACGTCTGAGAGAAAGACCGGCAGCGGCCCGCGTGTTGCCAGCAGGGGGGGCGAGACTTAGGATAGGAGCCTGCTAGCACCGACGAATCCTGGCAGTTCAGGCCTCCTCGATCATCCGCCAAAGCGAAAGGGATCACGATGTTCCGCGTTGCATTCATTGCGGTGCTGCTTGCTTTGGGCGTGCAGGCCGAGCTTCCTTCGCCGGAAAACCCCGATCCGCAATCGCCCCGGCCGATCGCGGCGCTCGATACGCTGTTCATCGAAGAAATGACTTGGATGGAGGTCCGCGACGCTTTGGCCGCCGGCAAGACGACGGTCATCGTGGCGACGGGCGGGGTCGAACAAAACGGCCCCTATCTGGCTGCGGGCAAACACAACTACATCTTACGGGCGACCACTCAGGCCATCGCCCGCAAGCTGGGCAACACGCTCGTGGCGCCGATCGTGCCGTTCGTTCCCGAAGGAGACATCGATCCTCCCAGCGGCCACATGCGCTATCCGAGCACGATCAGCGTTACGGAAAAAACCTTTGAGGCGCTGCTGACGGACATCTGCGCCAGCCTCAAAACGCACGGCTTCAAGGAGATCGTGCTGATCGGCGATAGCGGCGGAAACCAAGCGGGCATGAAGCGAGTCGCGGCCGAGTTGAACGCTCGCTGGTCGCACCAAGCCGCGCGCGTGCATTTCATCCCCGAGTACTACGATTATCCCGGCGTTGCGAAATGGCTGGAAGGCGAAGGCATCAAGCAGATTCCCGAGGGTCTGCACGACGACTTCGCCATCACGGCGATCATGATGACGGTCGACCCCACGACGGTGCGCATGAAGGAGCGCGGCGCCGCGGGGAAATTCAGCATCAACGGCATCGATCTGGCGCCCGCGCCGAAGACGATCGAGTGGGGCAAAAAGATCATCGAATTCCGGGCCATTGCCACGGTAAAGGCGATCGAGCAGGCGCGGCGATCTTGAAAGCCCTCGCGAGCCGCCCGGTGCGGCCCGCGGTCTGATGGCGCTTGGTCCGGACTACATCAACGCTTGGCGTCAGGGATTCGCGGGCGGCGGGTTTTCGCCGGACTTCTTGACGGTTTCCGTTTGCTCGGTGGTCGTCGTGCCGCCCGGTCCGGTTTGGGTCGTTTTGGTCTTGGTCGAGGCCTTATCGCTGCATCCCAGCGACATGGCGGTTCCCATCAGCAGCATGGCGGCCAGTGCGATCAAGCGTTTCATCTTGCGATTCCTCCTGTTGGCTTGTTTCAACAACTCTCGGCGGCGATTCGTCGATCGATCGCGGCGATCGTTCGCCGGGGGCGGTTACATCCGCCTTGCTCGGCGGCAATACGCACTTGCCGTGCCAAGCGGCCCATCGCTGCTCAAAGCCCGTGTTTCGCCCCGTTTTACTCAGTGAGGCGGCCAAGGTTGAACCGGCCCCGCCCGAATTGACCGCTCGAAGACCGGCAGGCGACTTCACACGTGTTGCGGCGATTGTTGCGGCACGAACGCCTGACGAACCGCGGGCCGCTTGAGCACGAGCCATGTGAAGAGGCTCAAGATCGTCCCCAGGGGCACGTTGAGCAGGTGGAACAAGGAAAACGCCAGGCACAGCGTGCGGCGGCGTCTGTTGACGATGCATCGCCCAATGTAAGCGACAATGACGCCGTGGACCAGGCACAAAGCCGTTCCTGAAATTCCTGCCGCGAAGTACAACGCGCCCAGCACTGCGCGGTCTTCGCCGTCCACCAGAGTCGCCGGTGGTTCGATCGCCGCTTGTTTCGCTTCCTGCAGCCAGAGCCAACCGACGATGCCGAGAGGGGCAAAAGCGAGCGCCGTTGCGGCCGTCAATGCCGCCAGCCCATAGTGGGCGATGGCCAAGAACTTCAGATCCTGCGAGTCGGCTGCGTCCATGCAGGCAGGGTATCGCTCTCGGCGTCGATGTCAAACAATTCGCTTCCGGCGGGCCAGATCGCCTTACAACGCCCGTTCTTCAGCCCGGTTCAGCAACTCGTCGGCGCGGCGCAACAGATCGAGGCCCGAATCGGAGAGCGACGCGCGAGGACTCTCGGGATCGTAGGCCAAAAACCTGCCGTGGCAATGCATGCATGCCACCTGCCGTCCTAAATACTCGACGCGCACGCGCAGAGAGCGGCCGCAAGTCGGGCACTGCTGGATGTAGTGTGTCGAGACCATCATGAGATTCTCCTTGAACTCCTCCCTGCGCCGGCGGCGCCCGCCCCAAACCGCCGAAGAATGGCGATCAATCGCCCACTCCCGTTTCCTGGTCGAGCGCCCCTTGGGCGAGAACGGCTTCGCCGACCTCGCTCTCGCGCAACTGCTCGCAAAAGTTCTCGAAGGTCATCTCCGCCAGCTTCCATGAGCTTTGCCAGCGGCCGCGCGAAAGATCCTGGTCGCATTGGTCGATCAGTCGGCTGAGATCCTCGAACAGCGATGTGTGTTGGGCCTTGAGAGCGCCGGCTTGTTCGACCAGCGGCGGCGCGACCGCGGCAAGCTCGTCGAGATAACCTTCGGTTTCCTTAAGAGCGAACATCATCCCCAAATGTTCGCGCAGCTCGTCCAAGGCGTCCATCAATCGCGCAGCGCCCTCGGCGCGCGCGGTTCGATGAGCGTGGAACATTTTGCGCACCTTGCCCAACAGCGACTCCAGTTCGTATTGCTCGTGCTTGACGTCCTGGCTCAGGGCGCATTGCTTGAAGTTTCTCGTCATGCCGCTGACTCCTTCAGCCCGACGGCTGACCAACGCCGGGCTTCACCACCGACCTTCGGTCTTGCTGCACTTTCGCCGCCGCCCTCGTCCAAGCTACACCGCCGGGCGGCGCTAGATATGAATCTGCCTTTCGCAAACAGATCAGTCGTGTACTTTAGGAGGCGTCCCAGGGCGTCGTCAACTATTCAAATCGCGTGCCAATGCCGGATTTTCGGCCTTCACGGTGAGATCGCCGATTCTCTAACCGCTAGCGTGGATATGCTTTGGCCATCGGCGCCGGTCGCTTTGCCGAATGAAAGCCTCTTCGGCCAAAATCTGCACATTCGCGGGAAATGGCTAGACATTCGCGCTCCCCAAAGCATCGCCTTTCCAAGTCCGGCCGCGGTTGGTACAGTCTCGGAAGTCATCCATGGAAAACTATGCCGACTATCTGAGTCTCTGCGCTGCGGCGGCCGCGGGCGGGGCCATCAACTCGATTGCCGGCGGCGGAACGCTGCTCACTTTTCCGGCCTTGTTCGCCGCACTGGGCGCCTCGGAAGATTCGGCCAACGCCGCGGTCGTGGCCAATGCCACCAGCACCGTGGCGCTGTTCCCCGGCTCGTTGGCGAGCATGGCGGGATACCGCCGCGAGATGGCCGAAGTTCCGCGCTGGGCGTTGCTGCTGATCGTTCCCAGCCTATTAGGCGGCTACTTCGGCTCGCGGCTCGTTACGACGCTGCCGGCCGAGACCTTCGAAGCCCTGGTGCCGTGGCTCATCCTCACCGCCGCGCTATTGTTTTGGCTACAGCCGAAGATCGGCAAGTGGATGGGCATCGGGGCCGAGCACGCGCCGGCGACGCGGCGGACCGTGGCGGGCGCGATCGGCTTTCAACTGCTGGTGGCGATCTACGGCGGTTACTTCGGCGCGGCGCAAGGCGTCATCCTGCTCGCGCTGCTCGGCATCACGCTCGACGACGACCTGCAACGGCTCAACGGTGTCAAGAACGTCATCGCCGCGGTCGTGAACGCCGTCGCCGCGCT
>DATNEC010000453.1:0-2384 GCA_035606815.1 Pirellulales bacterium | reverse complement strand
GTTCCGCCAAGACGCTCAGTTGTTCGCCGTGGAGAACCTCGGCTGTGCATAGGGAATCTGGATAAATGACAGTTCGGCGGAGCGACAAGACCCGGAGGCTGACGCCTCCGGCTCGCCAAAAGGACGCCTCCGGCTCGCCAGCACCTTGATGTTCCGGCTCGCCGCCGGATTGAAGCAGACCGCCGGTTGTGGCTTCACGAGCGGCGGTTACAATCGGCGGCAACCTCGCACATTCCGATCGAGTACCCGCGAAAAATGCCCGCCAACTCGCTGCCCGACTTTCTCGAAGAGCTGGAACGAGCGGGCGAACTGAAGCGCGTGGCGGTGGAAGTCGATTCCGACTTGGAACTGGCGGCGATCGCCGATCGCGTGGCGAAAGCCGGCGGCCCGGCTTTGCTGTTCGAGCGGGTCAAAGGGCGTCATCCTCCTCTCGTCGCGAACCTCCTGGGGACCGAGTCGCGGCTCTGCCGTGCTTTGGGAGTCGGCTCGCTCGAAGAACTGGCCGATCGACTGGCGCCGGAAGCCTCGGCGGCGCCCGGCTGGCTGGAGCGCATCAAGGCGGCCTCGCCCTTCGCCGCCGCCGCCAATCAACCCACCAAGACCCTCCGCAGCGGCGTCTGCCAGCAGGTCGTCAAGCTCGGCCGCGACGTGAATCTCGCCGAGTGGCCGGCAGTGCGCTCGTGGCCGCTCGAACCGCGGCATTCAATCACCGCCGGGCTGCTGCTCTCGCAAGACCCGGAAAACGGCGACCGCAAGCTCGATGCGGTCCCGCTGGAGATTGTCGATCGGGCGAAGCTGGCCGTCTGCTGGCGGCGCTACGACGCGGGCCCGCGGCATTTGGCAGCCTATCGCCGCCGCGGCGAGCGAATGCCGCTGGCCGTCTGGCTCGGCGCCGATCCGGCGCTGGCCGTCGCCTCGGCCGCCCCGTTGCCGGCCGAGGCGGACAGCTACGCCTTTGCGGCCCTGTTGCGTCGCCGGCCGATCGAACTGGTCAAGTGCCGCTCGCACGACCTCGAAGTTCCGGCCGAGGCCGAAATCGTGATCGAAGGTTTTATTGATCCCGAGGGGCCGCCGCTCGCCAGGGGTCCGCTCGGCCAGCCCGACGGCCGCTATAGTCTGCCGAGCGATGCGTGGCTGCTGGAAGTGGCGGCGGTCACGCACCGCACCAACCCGGTGTTCGTCGCCGCCGTGCCGGCCGGCCCGCCGAGCGAAGCGAGCGCCATCGGCCGCGCGATCGAGCGGCTGTGGCTGCCGCTGGTCAAGCAGGCCGTGCCGGAACTGGTCGATTACGCGCTGATCGAGCAGGCCGGGCCGCACAACCTGGCGGTGCTGTCTATCCGCAAAACCCTCCCCGGCCAGGGTCGCAAGGCGGCGAGCGGTTTTTGGGGGTTGGACGCCTTCATGTTCGTCAAGCTGGTGGTGGTGGTCGACGCCGACGTGGACGTGCGCGACTACCCCCAGGTTTTGCTGGCCGCCGCCACGAACGCCGATCCAGGGCGCGACGTGTTCTTTCACGCCGGACCGCCCCACCCGTTCGATCGCGTCCCCCTTGCCGGCGACCGCCAGATGGGGATCGACGCTACGGCCAAGCTGCCCGAGGAACGCGCCGGACCCTGGCCGGAAAAGCTGGCCGTCAGCCCTCAGACGGTTGACCTGATCCGGGGGCGGTGGTCAGAGTATGGATTGCCGCCGGGTTAAGCCATGCGGCTGCCCGGCGGTCTACAGATAGAGGAGGATGCAAGTCGGCTATCGCTTCCGCTTGCGGCCGCCATTGCCAACGGGCATGGCTTCCAGATCGGTCACCAATAGCAGGTCGATCACGTTCCAGGTATCGTCGGGTTGATAAACGATCACCGTGCGGCCGCTCGGCGCGGAAGCCATGAACTCGCGGCTGCGTACGACGAGGGACCGACCGTCGGCCAAATGAATCTCGAACGGACGGAACGGCTGCGCGTCGTAAAAAGTGCGAATTTGGTCGATCGTCATTCGAGATCGTTTTTTCAAAACGTCCGAGAGTTGTTACCGAATCTGATGCTATTTTATTCGGGATGGCGGCTGGTCGCAAACTTAGTCACGGTCCCATTCGTGTTGGTCTTTCATGGTCGATAAATCGGAAGCTCGCGTGCGGCGGATGTTCGGCGAAATCGCCGGCCGCTACGACTTCCTCAATCACCTGCTGTCGCTGAACATCGACCGCTACTGGCGCTGGCGGACCGTGCGGCTGGCGCCGCCGACGGACGACGGACCGATTCTCGATCTATGCACCGGCACCGGCGATTTGGCGCTGGCCTATCACCGCGCTAGCGGCGGGCGGGCGAAAATCGTCGGCGCCGACTTTTGCCACCCGATGCTCGTCGTCGGCGAGGGCAAGCGGCAAAAGGCCG
>DATNEC010000452.1:0-3418 GCA_035606815.1 Pirellulales bacterium | reverse complement strand
CGGCGAAAAACGGGCTGGACCTGGGGCGGCGATTTTGGGACACTCCCCCCCGCGAAACTAGGTTCCTGGGCTAGGGCGCCTGACTGGACACGCGCGGCCTGGCGTTCAAGACGCCTCGGCGCCGTTTTCAGCCTTTGGAACCTTCTGGCTGGCGAAAGTCGCGCGGCCAGCCATAGCCGCACCCCAGGGCCGATCGGCAAGGAACGCCTATGAAATCCAACGTCTCGACTTGGCGCTCCGAGTTCCGCCGCGCGACGACTCGCTTGATCTATGCGGCGGTTGCCGCCGTGCTCGTACTCTCTTCGACAGGTTGCGGCGCCAACGGCAAGCTCTTCGGCCGCAAGGAACCCGAGCCGCCGAAAACCGTCAAAGATTTCCTCATGTTGCCGCGCCCCGAGTAGCTCTCATGCAGGCCTGGTTTCGCTATCGACTTGGGCCGCTGTTGGCCTTGTGCTTCGTCGCGGCGAGCGGCGGCTGTCAATCGAACGCGCTGCAGAGCGGGGCGATGGGTAAGCGCGAGATGGCCAAGTTCCAGGAAAAGGTCGCCAAGGATCCGTTTCCGTCGGCCCAACAGCGCGGCTTGATGGGAAACTGACAGGGCAGGTTTTTTGCTGATCTCGTTCGTGCTAGAATGGGATTGGCAAATCGACTCCTGCATCCGCCGTGGGGCCGCATCATGTCCAAGATAGACTATCGCAATATCGAGCAAGATCCTGGGCGCTGCGGCGGTCAAGCGGTCGTCGGCGGGACTCGCATCCGCGTGGCGATCGTTCTGGGTTGCTATCGACAAGGAATGGGCGTCGAGGAAATCATCCAGCAGTACCCCGCCCTCAAGCCATCCGACGTTCACGACGCCTTGGCCTACGCCTACGATCATTTGGACGAGATCGAGGCGAACTTGGCATCCGATGATGAAGCGGCGGTAAAGGCCCGCCTCGATGGCGACCTGCGGCCGTGACCTGTCCGCGTTTCTTCACGGATGAAGACATTCAAGCGGCCGTCGCGGTGGGTTTGCGAAGATCGGGTCTCGACGCGCTGAGCACCCCGGAACTGGGCCGGTTGGGCGAGTCCGACGAATCGCAACTCCGCTGGGCCACCGATGAAAAGCGCGTGCTGGTCACATTCAATGTCTCGCATTTTGCTGCGATTCATGCTGCATGGGCGGCTGCGGGCGTTCACCACTCGGGAATTGTGGTTTCCAGTCAGCGTTCCATCGGCGATACATTGCGTCGGCTCATCCATCTCGCTCGCGCTTTGGACGCCGACGCGTTCCAAGACCGCCTGGAGTACCTGGGAGACTGGTAACGCTCTCGCTGAATGAATTCCACACTTCCTCAACATGAGATCGTGCTGCTCGGCGCCGGTCATACCAACTGCCACGTGTTGCGCATGTGGCGGATGAAGCCGATCGCCAATGCCCGGCTGACGTGCGTCTCGAACTGCTCCTGGGCGACCTACTCCGGCATGTTGCCGGGCACGCTCGCCGGGCTGTATCCGCCCGAGCGGATGGAAATCGATCTCGTGCGGTTTTGCGCTTCGGCCGGGGTGCGCTTTCTCAAGGCCGAAGTCGCCGGTCTCGACGTCGCCGGCCGGCGGCTGCTGTTCGACGATCGGCCGCCGCTGCCATTTGACGCGCTTTCGATCGGCATCGGTTCCGTGCCGCAACTCGATCATGTTGCCGCAGACGACCCGACGGTGTTGCCGATCAAGCCGATGCAAACTTTTTTGACGCGGCTCGATCGGCGGCTTGCGGAGCTGCGCGGCGCCGTGGTCGGGCGGCCCTTGCGGTTGGCCGTCGTCGGCGGCGGCGCCGGCGGCGTCGAGATCGGCTTCTGCCTGCCGTTTCATTTGCGCAAGACGTGGCCCGATCTGGCCTTCGAATTGAGCCTTGTCAATCGGCAGCAAGAGATTCCCAACGGCGCTGCGGCCAATGTGGCGGCGATCGCGAAACGCGAACTACAGGCCCGCGGCGTGCGATTGGTCTTGGGGCGCTCGGTGGTGCGCGCGGTGCAGGGCGAGCTTGAACTCGACGACGGGACGCGGTTGCCCGTCGATCTCGCGCTGTGGGCGACGAGCGCCGCGGCCCCGGTGTCACTCGCGCGACTCGGTCTGCCGACCGACAAGCAGGGCTTCTTGCTGACCCGTCCCACGTTGCAAACGACGGCCGACGCGCCGATCTTCGCGGTCGGCGATTCGGGAACCTGCCCCGATCGGCCGACGCCCAAGGCGGGAGTCTACGCCGTTCGCCAAGGTCCGATATTGTGGCGGAATTTACAGCGCACGCTGCGCGGCGAGCCGCCGGTCGAATACGTTCCGCAGCGCGGATTTCTTTCGCTTTTGGCCACCGGCGACCGCCGGGCCATCCTGAGCTACAAGGGCTTCAGCGCGCATGCCGCCTGGTGTTGGAAGCTGAAGGATTACATCGATGGCCGCTTCATGGATATGTACCAGGATTACGCGCCCATGACGGCGGCCGTCGAGGCGCCATTGCCCGCGAGGCAAATGCGCTGCGCCGGCTGCGGGGGTAAAGTGGCCGGGTCGATTCTTTCGAAGGCGCTCTCGCGGCTGGAGATTCCAGCCTCGGAGCACGTGCTGCTCGGTCTCGACCGGCCCGACGACGCGGCGATCGTGCGGCCGCCCGGCGGTCGGCCGATCGTGGCGACCGTCGATTTCTTCGCCGCCTTTCTCGACGACCCCTATCTCGTCGGCCGTGTCGCCGCGCTCAATTCGCTTTCCGATGTCTTCGCGCTCGGCGCAACGCCGTTGGCGGCAATGACGATGGCCACGGTCCCTATCGGCCCCGAGCGCGCCCAAGAACAATTGCTCTATGAACTGCTGGCCGGCGGACTGCGCGAATTCCGGCTCTCCGGCGCGACGTTGATCGGCGGCCACACGATCGAAGGGCCGGCGACGACGATCGGCTTTTCGCTGCTGGCCGACGCCGGCGACGACGCTCCGCGGTTGAAGAGCGGCTTGCGCCAGGGAGACCAACTGGTGCTGACCAAGCCGATCGGTTCCGGCATCTTGTTGGCCGCCCAGATGCAAGCCCGCTTGCGCGCTCGCTGGATGGACGAACTGCTTCCGACCTTGCTGGCCAGCAACCAACCGGCCGCCGAGATCGCCCGGCAGTTCGACGTTTCGGGCATGACCGACGTGACGGGCTTTGGCTTCGCCGGCCATTTGTTGGAAATGCTGCGGGCCAGCAACCTCGCCGCGGAAATACGTCTGGCCGACGTTCCGCTCTTGGCAGGCGTAGCCGACCTTGTCGCCGAAGGCCTCGAAAGCACCCTGGCCCCGGCCAATCGGCGCGTGGAGAGCGAGATCGAGAACCGCCGCCCGGCCGAGACCCACGCGGCCAAGACGCACGCCACGGGGCGCCTCGCCGCCGCCTACTCCGCACTCTTCGATCCGCAAACTT
>DATNEC010000451.1:0-2655 GCA_035606815.1 Pirellulales bacterium | reverse complement strand
TCGCCGATGATTTGCCCGAAGCGATGGGCGGGAGATTGCGCCACGATAATCACCTGCCCTCGTTAGGCATCGACCCAGAGCCGACCCTCTTGGAGCGGAACTCGGTGCTTTCGGTTTTTCCATTTCGTGTTTCGGTCTCGTAGCTTTTCGAAGACATAGCCGCGGAAGCCAGCGGCAATTGCCAGCTCTCCCAGCCACGTTTCGACGGGCACATGCACGCCATAAGGCGCCGAGTCGCCGATCACGAAGCAGACTTTTCCGCCTCGCTTCGTGACCCTTCGCAAGGCGATCCACACTTGCGACAAGTCCAAGAAATAATGCGCGATCATGGCGTGATATGGCTTCTTGCCGCCATGATTTTCGCGTTCGGCTTGGAGTTTCGCGCAAACTTCAGTCAACTCGCCGCGGATCGGTCGAAGCGTTTCCGATTCAATGACTTCTTGGGTGCGATCCGCGTAAGACGCTACGTGCTGCGTGCAGGCGCGAACGAGCTTCTCGCGGACCGCCGATTGAAGATCTCCCCAACGGGCAATTTCGCCGAAGAAGCACATTTCCAGTCGCGTGGCGTCCGCGTAGTCGTAATTGTTGGCGTAGGGGGGGGAAGTGATGACCAAGTCCGCCCAGCCATCGGCGACCGTCGAGCAGTGGCGGGCGTCGTCCAAATGAATGGTGCCGGGTCGCCTCACCGCCCGTTGCTGCATGACCGCCATATCGTGGGCCATGCCGTCGGCTTGGCGCTCGAAAGCCTCCCAAGGATCCGACGATCTTGCCTTGGATTTGCGCGGGAGCACATACTGCCACTGCGCCGTGCCGACCGGCGAACACGATCGGAGGATGGCGACCAGAGCCAGCCAAACTAGCTCGGACAGCGGGTCAGCGCCAGACAGCGCTTCCATTGCATGCTTAAGCGAGTCGAGCTTGCCGAGCGTCTCGTCGGGAAAGCACTTGCGAATCAAGGGCGGATAACCAGCAACCTTCCCGTGGTTTGTTGATTCGGTCGTCGTGAGTATTTGCTTCGCTCGCCGGCGCAGAGCTTCAGGCGGCTCGCGCCACCCCAGTTTCGCCCGTGCAATTCTCGCTAGAAACGGGTGAGCTTCCAAACCGATGCTCTCGGCGTTCGCTTGCTCCGACTCGAGAACGACCGTGCCCGAGCCGGCGAACGGATCGAGCACGCGGCCCCCATCCATTGCCGCGGATCGAATTAAATTGCGGACCCATTCCGCCGAAAATCCCGCCGAATAGCGAAACCAGCGATGGACCGGCAACTGCATATTGTCGACGAATGTTCCGCTGCGTTGAGCGCGCTTGGTGGCCGGCGCCCAATCGAACAGCGTTTTTTGATGCGGCGGCATTTCACTTCCCAACCGGCGAAAAGCCCGATTGTCCCAGATCGGTCGGCGGATGTCTAATCGCCAAGTCGCGCCTGAAGCCGCGATTGCCGCATACTATCCCGCCAGCAGCGTTTGCTCGACCTTGCGAATCGCTTCTTCGATGTTCCAACCGCCCTGAACGCCGTCGAGCGGGGCGCGGTCGGCCATCCAGGCGTTGACTTTCTTCTGCGCCGAGATCACCGTGCTGTGGCTGCGGCGGCCGAAGTAGTAGCCGATCTCGCTGAGCGCGGCGCGCGTGTGTTTGCGGGCCAGCCACATGGCCAGCATTCGCGGATGGCTGACTTGCTTGCCTTTGCGACCCGATTGCAAGCTCTGCGGTTCGAGCCCGAACACCTGGCAGACGGCCTGTTCGATATCCGCCAATCGCACGCTACGGGTCGAGTGCCTGAGCATCTCGGCCAACGCCTCTTCGGCCAAGGCCAGCGTCATCGGCCGCTGCCAGGCCAGGCTCGCGGCGTGCAGGCGATTCAAGGCCCCGGCCAGCTCGCGCGCGTGCGAGTGCAAGTTCGCCGCCACATAGGCTTGCACGTCGGCCGGCACGTCCATCTCAAACCGCGCGGCCATCTGCCGCACGATGCCCAGCCGCGTCTCGCAGTCGGGCGGTTCGATATTGCACACCAGCCCGCCTTGCAGCCGGGTGACCAGTTCCGGTCCTAGATGGCCCAGCTCGGCCGGCGGCCGGTCCGCCGCAAACACGAGCTGCCGCCGCTCGCGCGAAAACGTGTCGATCGTGTGCAGCAGCTCGACGAGCGTCGCCTTCTTGCCCGCCAGGAATTGAATGTCGTCGACGATCAATAAATCGAGCCCGCGATATTTGCGGCGAAAGCTCGGCAAGCCGCTGCCGTGCAAGGCCCCGAGGAACAAGGTCGTGAACTGCTCGGCCGAAAGATACACGGCCTGGCAGCGGGCCTGGGTGCGGCGCGTCTCGGTCAGCAGCCCCTCCAGCAGGTGCGTCTTGCCGACTCCGGTCGGGCCGCACAACACCAGCGGCGACGACTGGCCCAGCCGGGCGGCGACGGTTTGCACGGCCACGTGCGCCAGCCGATTGGCGGGGCCGACGGCGAACGAATCGAGCGCGGCGAACCGCCGCCGCATCTCGCCGGACGGCTCCGGCGGGGCGGAGGCTCGCGCCGGCGGAACTTGCACAGGCGCCGCCGGCCGCATGCCCGGCGCCTTGACGGTCGGCGCGTCGAGCGATGGATCGACGCGGAACATCACGGGCGCCGCCTTGCCCAGCGTCTCTTCGCAGGCGGCTTCGATCTGC
>DATNEC010000449.1:0-5827 GCA_035606815.1 Pirellulales bacterium | reverse complement strand
TCGATGAACCGCACCGCCTTGCCGGCCGCCTCGAGAATCTTCGGCCGGGGCGCATGGCCTGAAGCTTTCGCCACGGCGCAGGCCTCGGCCAAGGCGAATGCGGCGATCCCGTGTTCGTACATGTAACAGTGATCGAAGCGGGCTTTCGAGAGGTCGGGGCCCTCGCTGGCGTTGTTCATCGAGCCGACCAACTCGCCGTTGAAGCCCTGTTGATCGACCAGACAATCGAGCGCCCGGGCGACGCGGTCGGAATACTGGCGTTCATTGAAGTCGTAATGCCCGCCAGCCTGAAACGCCAACACGGCCAAGCCGGTCAAAGCGGCTTCGTAGCGACCGCCCGGCCCTGAACAAGGGTGATCTTTGTCGCATTGCGAGCCGGGGCTGGCGCCCAGACAGTCGGGGCCCCAGTGCCCGTCGGCGGCTTGGTGCCGCGCGAGCCAGTCGAGGCCCGCCGCAACCATCTTTTCGGATTCGGGCGTTCCGCCGAGTCCGGCGATCCACTCCTCGCGGCGCGGCGCGGTGCGCTGGGAATAGAGGCCCAAGACCTCGGGCGGCCCGTCTTTCGCCGCAACGGTTTTGTCATTGGATTCGGCTTGAGGAGAGCCGGGTTGAGGGGGGCCGGGCTGAAGGGATGGCTTGTCGCCTTGGCCCTTCGCCGCATCGGTTTTTCGCGCAGCGGATGGTCCATCCGGCTTGCGGCCGGCGGATTTCGTCGACCGCGGCTGCTCGGCATCGGGAGGGGGCGAAGAACGGCGGGCCGGTTTGGCGCCGGCGGCATCGGCGCCGCCGGGCGCGGCTGCCACAGGCCCGGCGGGCCGGCGATCGACGAACGCGGCGTAATAAACGCCGCCGCAGAATAGCGCCGCCAGGCAAACCAAGATAGCGGTCTGCAAAGCCCGCTTTCGCGATCCGCCGCCAGCCCGCCCCGCCCGCGGCAGATCGGCCGGCGACAAATGGACCTTGCCCGGCGGCGGAGGGCGGCGAGGCGGAGGAGATTTGCCGCCGAGAGCGCTCCCCTCTCCCTTTGGGAGAGGGCCAGGGGGAGGGCTGCCGGACCAAGCGCCGGCGGAGAGCGGTTTGGCGCAGTCGGCGTGCGGGCAAATGCGCGCGTCATCCGCGACCGGGCGATGACATGCAGGACAGGTCTTCATCAACCGCAGTCCCCCGATAGGCTAAAGCATGACCTACGTTCTCAATCACGCGCCAGCGGATTGCTCGGCCGCTACTTGCCCAGCCAACCCTTGGCGAAACTGACGGCCGCGGCCTGGCTGGGAAACGCCTCGATCGTCATCTGGGCGCCCGCCTGCACGCCGGCGGGCAAGCCGCCGACTTCCTGTTGCTGCCAGTCTTTGATCGCCTTGGGAGAAGTCGTGACCATGTAGCTGCGCTGAAGGCGACCGCCGACGGCCGTTTGCAGCATCGCCACGTAGTGCGTCTGATTCAATACGGGGTCGACGTAAGGCAGCTTCTTCAAGTTCTTGAAGATCTGTTCGTCAATCTCCGACATGTCGGCGCCGAAATGCTTGGCGAACAAGGCCGCATCGTCCTCGGCCGAACGTTCTTCCAGAGGACCAAGCCGGCTGACGTCGCCCAGGTAGGCGTAGAACTTGTCCTTGCGCCGCTCGGCCAAGGTGTGGGTCAAGGCCCAGGCGGACGCGTAGCCGGTCGAGGTCAGCGATTTCGCTTCGCTGGTCGGCCGGGCCAGCGCCGTGGCGCCGCCCTCTTTCAGATACGTCTCCAGCTCTTTCATTCGCAGATCGTTCGGCAGCCCGACTCCCTTCCAGCGCACGCCTTTGTCCATGCTCGTCGGCGCGAAATACTCGGGCAACCCTTCGCTGATCCACATCGGCCAGCTTGAGAGCCGCTGCTGCACGCCGATGTTGTGCAGGATTTGATGCACGCCTTCATGGGCGATCGTTGAAATCGCTTGCTTGAAGGCCAGGTCGGGGGCGATTTCGAGCAGCTTCGACTGTTCGTACATGACGACATGGTTCGACACGCCGTTGTAGTACGCCGCGACGCCCTCGGGCATCTCGCGATATTTGGCGAATTCTTCCTCGCTGCGGAACATGATCATGACCAGCGGCGTTTCCGGATCGTGGACCGGCAGCTTCTGCCGCCGGCAGTAGGCGAACAACGCCGGGTACATCGTCTCCACGATCCGGCTGGTGGCTTTGAAGAACGGCTCGCTGGTGTTGTAGACGTACAGATAACGCTTCGTCATCCGCGTCTTGAAGCCTTGGAACTTCTCGGCGGTCAGCTCTTTCGCCATTTCGGCCATCGTGGCCGGCTTGAACTTGCGGTCGGTGACGGTCGCCTCTTGCTGCGGCACGCTCGCCAAGCGGCCGTTGGGCAACACGACGACGAAATGATCGCCGACCTCGACCAAGACCTTGCCCACCACCAACTCGTTGGCCGGGCTTTTGACGAGCGCCAGCCGATCGCCGCCCGGCTTGTGCGGTGCATCGGGAACGCTTAGGCCGAAATCCTGCGGGTCGGCCTGCGGGGCGATCTGTTGAGCGAGCGATGTGGAAGTTCCCGCAAGCATCCATGCCGGCAATAGGCAGACGAGGGCAGTCCGTGCGGCCAAGTGCGGCAAGACCGCGGGGGTATTCTTCCCGTAAGCGCGCATCACCCCTCCCACCTTGAAGATTCCCAAGCTGCCGCGGCCGCGAGCCCAACGTGCCGCGATTTCATTCATTTTGTCCAAATCGCGACCCGTGTCCAGCGATTTAGAGCCTATCCGAGAACTCCCTCTCCCTCTGGGAGAGGGCTGGGGTGAGGGCTTGTTGATGAGGTGATTCGCCCTCACCCTAACCCTCTCCCAAAGGGAGAGGGGATTTATCCCGCCTGTTGGCCTATTGCTGCAAATAAGCGAACAAATCGCGCAACTGCTGGGGCGTAAGCAACTCCAACAGTTTCTCGGGCATCAGCGAGATTGGCGACTCTTCAAGCTCGTCGATCTCGCCGCGCGGCACCCGCGTTCGCTCGTTTTTGGCGTCCAACAGCGTGACGCTGGCGGCGTCTTGCGCCGCGATCAGGCCGGTCAGCACCTGGCCGCTGGTCGTCGAGAGGACGTAGCTGGCATATTCCTTGCGAATGACCGAATTGGGATCGACAATGTTCGTCAACAAGGCGTCGCGGTCGCCGCGATTGGCCTTGGTCAACTCGGGGCCGACATGGTTGCCCTCGCCGAACAGTTGATGACACGCGCCGCAGTGCTTCGCGTACAGCGCCTTGCCCGCAGCCTTGTCGCCGGGGCCGGCGCGCAGGTCGTTGGCGAAGCGGCGAACGTCGGCCAGCTTGACCTCGGGCGTTGCCGGTTGAATGGCGCCCCACAGTTTGCGAACGAGCGAGTCGATCACGTCGTCGTGGTGCAACGACGCCCGCCGCAGTTGTTCGAGCGGGATCTCCTGCGGATCGATCGCGCCGCGCTCGACCTGTTTCAACAGCGCCAGGGCGGAGCTCGGCCGGCTGAACAAAGCGTCTCGCGCCGCGCTGCGCACCGCCGCCGGCAACTCGGAAAAGCGGGCCAGCAATTGTTCCGTCGTCCGCGGATTTTCGAACCGATTGGCCGCGACGATCGCGGCGCGCTGCACCGTCTCGGGCTGCTTGGGGTCGAGCCGCCCCAACGCTACAGGTGCGCTGGTTTCCGAACCGAAGCGGGCCAGCAGTCCCAGCGCGGCGACGAGTTGCTCGGGCTTCGCAGCCGGATCGGCGATCATCGATAGCAAATGCTGCTCGGCCCCGTCGATTTCGGCGGCGAGCGCCAACTCCAGATAAAGGGGCGTCGAAGGCGAAGCGTTCCAGCGTGCGGCGATCGCTTGCGCCAATTCCGGCGCAATCGGCGCGGCGCCTTTGGCCTTTCGCTCGCTCAAGCCCAGGCCCAGCGCCGCGAACAGAGCAACTTGTTGGTCGGTCGGCGCCGCTTCGATCAGCTTGGCGCAGGCGAGATAGGTTTCGGCGGTCCCTTCGGCGGCATAACGCCGCACGAGCCGGGACACATTCTCGCGCATCAAGGGGCGCCGCCAGGCCGCTTCGGCGCTGAACTCTCGCACCAGCGCGGCGGCCTCTTGGACGGCTTTGTCCTCGATGGCCCACCACAAGAGCCAGGGAATAGAGGGATCGCCCTGGTCTTCATCATGGCGAAGCAACGCAAAAATAATGGGCGCTGCGTCAAGGTAAGGCAGGCGCTTGGAGCTCGCCGCCAACTGGGCGCGGACGGCGACGCTGGAATCGGCCTCCGCTATGCGAGCCAACGCTTGGGCCAGCGGCGGCGCCAGGCGGCGGGCGTCGCCCATCAGCCGCACGGTCCAGGCCCGGACATGCTCGTCGCGATGCTTCAACAGTTGCTCGGCCAGATCGTCGTCCAGCCCGCCGCTGACGTGCAAGGCCCATAAGCTTTCGAGCGCCAGGTCGCCAATTTCCTGCTGCAAGGCCGACTCGCGCAACGCGGGATAGGTCGATGCGTCGCGCCGCTCGCCCAGAATCCGCCGCGCCCGGCCGCGGCGCCAATGATTCGGGTTTGTCAGCGATTTCACCAACTCAGCGCTCGTCAACTGCCGCAGATGGAAGCTTTCGGCTGCCTTCGCCTGGCCCTTCGGCACGATCTTGTAAATCCGCCCGTTCGAAACGTCCCAGTTCGCATCGGGGTCGGGGTGCGCCGTCCGCTTGTCGCAAAAGTCCGAGACGAACATGGCGCCGTCGGGCGAGAGACACAGATCGGTGGCGCCGAACCAGGTGTCGTGCGAATCCAAGAGCAACCCCCCAAGCATCATCTTGATCGTCGAGCCGCGCGGCTCGACCTTCCACCACGAGCAGGTGTGCCCCAAGAAGTCGCCGCACAAAAACGCGCCGCGATACTGCGGCGGAAACGCATCGGCCAGGTAGATCGTGCCGCCGGTATTCGGCCGGCCGGTCAGCCCGGCGTGCTCGACGCTGCCGAACCAGCCGTAAGCGTAAGGATTGTGCAGCGGGCCGTGCTTGCCGAAGCTTTTTTCATAGTAGCCGCCCTGCACGCCGTGCCAGCACAAGCCGCCATTGGAGCTGTAGATCAAGCGACCGGCGGCGTCGAACGTCAGCCCATAACAGTTGCCGCCTCCTTCGCAGAACAGCTCGAACGCCTTGCTGCGCGGATGATAACGCCATACGCCCTGCTGAAACTCCAGCCCGCGAATGCGGCAGGTCGTGGTGCTGCCGTTCAGTCCGTAGAGCCAGCCGTCGGGGCCCCAGGTGAGATGGTTGGCCAGCGACTGGGCGTCTTCCATTCCAAAACCTTCGAGCAGCACTTCGGGGGCGCCGTCGGGCCGATCGTCGCCGTCGCGGTCGGCATAGAACAGCAGGTACGGGGCCTGCAACACGTACACGCCGCCGTCGCCGAATTCCAGCGACGTGCAAAGATTCAAATCGGAAACAAAATCCTTGAACGAATCGGCCCGGCCGTCGCCGTCCGCGTCTTCGCAGATCGTGATCCGGTCGGCGCCCTTGGGTCCGCGCGGCGGCGGCTCGGGGACGCGGTCGTACACGGTGCGCGAGAAACGATCGACCTTGACCCGCTTCAAGCCCGCCGGGTTCGGGTATTGCAGGTACTGAATCACCCACAGCCGCCCCCGGTCGTCGCACTTCACCAGAATCGGCTGGCGGATTTCCGGCTCGCTGGCGAACAGCTTGACCTCTAGCCCCGCGGCGAGCGTCATCTTCTGCACCGCCTGTTGCGGCGCGTGGCCTTGCCCCTGCATCTCGGCAGGCGCGAACGCGAACCAAACAACGGTCGCGAAGGCGGCTAATGCTTGTGCTTGGCGTAAGGAGGACATGACGCTCCCGTCAA
>DATNEC010000434.1:0-2516 GCA_035606815.1 Pirellulales bacterium | reverse complement strand
CTTACCGGCCGCTGCCCCAAGCGTCGCAAGGTAAGCGGCCAGATCGGCGCACTCCTCGTCGGCCAATTTGAACACCGGCATGCGATGGGCCGGATTGACGCTCGCGGGATCTTCGAGCCAACGCGCAAAAAAGCTGGCCGGGCGCTTGGCGGCGATCTGCGATAAATCGCCCCCGCCGAACAACCCCGAGACGCCAAGCTCGCCTTGCCGGTGGCAAGCCAGGCAGCCGAGCGTTTCGAACAGGGCCTCGCCGGCCTTCGGTTCGACGGGCCTGGGCGGTTTGCTTTTGGCGCCGGGGGGTTTCTTCGTCTTTGTCGGCGTCGGGGCGTCAGGCGGAGGCGGCTGCGAGCGATCGAGGAGATATTCGGCGATTGTCTCGGCTTCGTCGGCCGCGAGATCGAAGTCGGGCATGCGGCGAAGGGGCGCGTCGTCGACGAAGGCGCCATTGAGCGAGGCGCCGTTTACCAGGGGGCTGGCGCCCCCCGCTCGCCTGGAATCGTGCTGCGGATGCTTGAGCCACTCGATGAGCCAAGTGGGCGAGATATTGCCGGCCAAGTGCGTAAGCGCGGGCGCCGCGAGCGGAGCTTGCTCGCCGGGAATCTCGTGGCAGGCGCCGCAGCGCAGCGCGCGGCCCAGAAGCTGGCCTTGGGCGAAGCCTTCATCGGGCGCCGCTTGCGGGTCGTGGAACAAGTGCCATGCGGGGACCGGTTCGAGTTGAAATTGCGGTCCCGACCAATGCAGCGCGATTTGCGGCTCGCCGCCCGTAGTGCGATAGGCCACTTCCAAGACGTGATAGCCATACTCCAACTTGACCGGCTGCGCGGCCAGCCAGCGCGGTTCCTTCGCGGTTTCGTCGAGCAGTGTTTGGCCCGCGAGTTTCACTTGCACCGCGCCGGCGGCATGGACGCGCAAGCGATACTCGCCCGGCGCGATCGTGAACAAGCGGCCGCTCCACGTCGCGGCGAACTCGCCCGGCGGCAGCCTCGCGTCGGGCGATCGATCTCGCCAGTCGAATTGAATCGCCTCGTCGCGCCGTACATGGGCGACGCCGTCGGCGCCGACATACCGCGCGACAAGGCCCGGCCGGAAGTCGGGCAATTCTTCTTCGTCCTCTTCCTCGGCGCCAAAGCCGGCCGCCGCGATCAAACAGGCCAGCGCTAAGATAAGCATTCGCAGAGCAAGTCGCGGACTCAATGAGAGAACCGAAGGCATTTATATTCCAACTCTTCAGCAGAATCCGCGGCGTACAGCGGTGCTACTTTCTAAGAAATCGCACCACGGAGACGCGGAGAACGCTGAGAATAAGGATAGCAGACAATCAAACTCTGCCACTCGGTGTCCTCCGTGTCTCCGTGGTGAACCTTCAGGATGGAGAAAGACGGGAGTTTTGGTTTGTTGAAGAGCAGAATGTCCCCTGTTCAATCTCCTGACTCCTTGCTCCTCACCACTCACTCCTCACTTTTTCTTCTCCGGCACGAGCCGCACCGCTTTCAAGTCAATCAACGGGCCGTTCAGCGGACCCTCGGGACGAACGACCAGTTCGTGCTTGCCGGCGGGCAGTTCAAGTCGTCCGAGCGATTTCTGCCGGTACGTGTCCCAGTTTCCGGTTCCGGTCACTTGGCCCGTGACGCGGGCGCCGGCCGCTTCGACGGCGATGGTCTGGCCGGCCGTGCCGTCTTCGCAAGCATAGTCCAGCGAGACTAAGTAGGGGCCGGGCCGTTCGATTTCGATGGTCCAAGCGGCATGGTCGTCGAGGCTGCTCCAATAGCCCAAGTTGCGGTAGTTCGGCTCGAAGACCAGCGTTTGCCCGTAGATCTCCGCATCGGCCGCCAGCAGCCACAACTCGCCGCGCAGCGCCTCGGGCCGCACCAACGCCGGATGGTTGCCGTCGAACTGTTTGCGGGTCGGCCTGAAGGCGCCCAGGTAGCGCAGCAGGTCGGCGACGTTCTGCGGCGCGAGATCCTTTTCCAGCCCCTCGGGCATCAGCGATTTCGAAGAGCCTTCGAAGGCTTCGAGATCCTTCCGCAGCAGCGAGACCCGCTTGCCTTCGGAGGCCAACAGCGTGATGCTCGCCGACGTCTCGGCGCCGAGCATGCCCGTGTGAATGATGCCGTCGGCGGTGACGGCCGAGTAGTTCAGAAACTTGGCTTCGACGGCCCGGTTCGGATCGAACACGGCGACCAGCAGCGACTCGGGCGATTTGTCGGTGAGCGCCGTCAGATCGGGGCCGACGGCATGACCGACGTCGCCCAGGCGATGGCACTGCGAGCACGCTTTCTTGAACACCGCCGCCCCTTGGGCCGGATCGCCCGAGAGCTTAATCGCCGCGCGGTACTGTTCGACGATCTTTTGCCGCTCGGGGTTGATCGCTCCGGCGAGCAACTGTTCGGCGCGAGTGCGAAGGCTGGCGTCGGCATGGGCGAGCAGCCGTTGTCGGCGGGCGGCGTCGATCTCGGCGGGCGCCACGGCGCCGGCGGCGATTTGATCGAGCAGGGCCTGCACCCCGGCGCCGCGCG
>DATNEC010000430.1:0-4119 GCA_035606815.1 Pirellulales bacterium | reverse complement strand
TTGAAATTGACGCGATGAAAGACGCATGTTATGCGAGTCCGCACGCCGCAACTTCGCATAAGGGATTTGGCGACTCGCGCCAAGACAGCATGGTTAAACTGCGTATTGCCCATTCAGCGTACAGTTCGCGTTGGCCCTGGGGGATGGGGGTCTGGGGGAAGGGAACTTGGGGCCTGATGGTCCCTTCCCCCGGTGCGGCGCCATGCACCGCCGGTTTTTTCTATTTCGACGTCGCGAAGCATGAGGTCGTTGCGGACAACTATCCACTCCGTGCTCGCGGCACGCGCCGCCTTCGGCGACGCGCGGCGCGGCACAATATGAGTATGCGACGGTCGGAGCGTCTAATTACAAACGGGTCTGGCTCGCGGCGGGCCGCCGAGCGGACCATAGGTTATCGAGACTGCTCCGAACGCACTGGCAACGATCCCTGCTCCGCACGCGTCAGGCATGCGCGATAGGACGCGTGCCGGGACGAACGCGGGGGTGTTCACGATAAGCTTCTCCCTTCTTCCAGACGACATAGACGACTTCGCACAATTCGCGGGCCACGGCCACGCGGGCCTGGGCCTTGTTGCTGCGGCCGCCGTGCGAAAGCCGGTTGTATAAGCGCCGCAGTCGTTCCGGCAAATGGCGGCTGCGCAAAGCGATGCCGGCCGCCTCGATCAAGGCCCAACGCAAGCTGTGGTTGCAATACGGGCTGATCCGCCGCCGGCCGTGACGGTCGGCCGAATCGTCGCTGAGCGGCGCCAATCCCGAATAGCTGACCAACTGCTTGACGCGGGGAAAGCGTGCTAATTCGCCGATCTCGGCCCGGATCACATGGGCCAAGATCAACCCGATGCCCGGAATCGTCTCGAGCAGCCGCACGATTTCATCTGCTTCGAGATGCCGCTTCATCCAAGCTTCGATCGACTGGATCAAGTCCGTCAGCAAGTCCATCAACTTCAGTTGGCCGTCGAGGACCGCTCGCGAAGCTGCGGGCAGTTTGAGTTCGTCCAGCCAGGCTCGACCCCCTTTGCCGAACAGGTCGCTGTAATCATGCAACAAGCCCAAGCGGTGCAGCAAGGCTTGAATCCGGTTCTTCACGCCGGTTCGCAGGCCGACGATCGCTGCACGGTAACGGATTCGCTCGCGCAACTGCCGAACTTCGACGGTCGCCAGATACGACTCGGGGAAGATCCCTTTCAGATAAAAGCGGCCGAGCCGATCGGCATCGCAACGGTCGCCCTTGGCTTCGTTCTTGGCCAGCACCTTGATGGCGGGCGGGTGGCCCAGATGCGGCTCCAGGCCGAGTTCCGCCAGAAGATCGGCAATCCACTGCCAACCGAAGGCGCCTTCCAGCGCCACGGCCGCCCCCGCATCGAGACGCGCCAGCCAACTCCGCATCGCCTCGCGATCGGCATGTTCCAACCGCACGCGCTCGATCACGCGGATCTCCCCATTGTCTTCCCGGCGTTGTACACTAACTTGGCTGAACTTGCGATGCACGTCCCAGCCCAAAGCAATCGCGGTCATAGCTACCTCCGTCGAGTTGGAACTCAAGGTCGAACAACCCCGAGTCTAACTCGGCGAGGTAGCGTTTCATCCCATTACAAAGCTTCACCCCGCATTCGTGCCATTCCGAAGGACACCGCATCCTCAAATTCACTCGGTACACCTTCCCATTGAACGCGAACGTGCGGATATTCAAAAGATGCCTGCTGTTTCGCCTCTTCAACGTTTATGTGCCACGTGTCGCCTGCATAACTGCTATCAGCCGCGTACCGGCAAAGAAAAACGCCGTCCGACTTCTCTTCGATCACAAGAAGCGCAGCGGACTTCATTTCGGTTCGCTCGTCGCGGTCGCCCGTCAGGTTTGGAGGCAACCCGAAGTAGTGCTTGACCGGCGAGCTATGATCAATGTCAGGAAGTGTTCCAATCAATCGCCGATTCATCATTCCTTCAACAAATTAAGCATGGATTCCGCTGAGGAGCCAAAATAAACGGCCGACAAGCACGCGCACTGGAAGGCATTGTTGGACCGGCCGCGAATTCCGTTCGCCTCGCCACCGTCGGCTCGGCCTGTCTTTCTCCGAGTCTCCGTGGTGATTTTTCGCGTTTTCCAAGACGCCGATCGAGAATCTTGAGCAGATGGGAATGTCTGGTCTACTGACTTAGACAAACACCGCTTTTACGGCGCGCCGTTGCCCGGCGCGCCTTCGCGGCCGAGGAGGTTGCCTTCGCGGAAGGCGGCGGCCATGGCCATCGGCACTTCGGCCTCGGCCAGTACGACGCTGGCCCGGTTCTCGGCGACCTTGGCCTTCATGTCCTGCTCGCGGGCGATGGCCACCGCGCGGCGCTCTTCGGCCCGGGCGCGGGCCACGCGCGTGTCGGCCTCGGCCTGGTCGGCCTGCAAGCGGGCGCCGATGTTCTCGCCCACCTCGATGTCGGCGATGTCGATCGACACGATCTCGAACGCCGTGTGGGCGTCGAGGCCGCGCGCCAGCACCGCCTTCGAAATCAAATCGGGTTTTTCCATCACGATGAAGTGATCGTCGGAGGAGCCGATGGCCGTGATGATGCCTTCGCCGACGCGGGCGATCACCGTTTCCTCGGTCGCCCCGCCGATGAGCTGTTTGAGGTTCGTGCGGACGGTGACGCGGGCCCGCACGCGCAGCTCGACGCCGTTTTTGGCGATGGCGCTGAGCGTGGCCTTCTTCGATTTCTGCGCGTCGGGGCAGTCGATGACCTTCGGATTCACGCTGGTCTGCACGGCTTCGAGCACGTCGCGGCCGGCCAGGTCGATGGCCGCGGCGCGGTCGAAATCGAGATCGATGCCGGCCCGGTGCGCGGCGATGATCGCCCGGATCACGCCCGGCACGTTGCCGCCGGCCAGGTAGTGGGCCTCCAGCCGCCGCGTGGTGATGCCGGCCGAGGGATCGTTGGCGATGCCGGCCTGCATGGCCATGATCTTCGACTGCACGATCACGCGCGCGTTGACCTGCCGCAGGCTCATGCCGATCAGGCTCAACATGCTCACCCGAGCGTTCGACATGTAGGCCTGAAACCAGATGTTGCCGTAGATCATGGCCAACATGCCGAACACGACAGCCAAGCCGATCAGAAACACGATGCCGAAGGCCACGGGCAGCGGGTTTTCTTTCAGGCTGTCCAAAAACCCCGCGGCGAATAGCACCGTTGGAGAAAGCATCTGTCGCTCGTCCTTAAAGGCGTCGTAGGTCGTCTTCTCCCTCTCCCTTTGGGAGAGGGCCGCGAGTGAGGGCGATGCCGTGAAGGCGCCGAGTTCGAATCGGCGTCAATGCGCCCTCACTTTAACCCCCTCTCCCAACGGGAGCGGGGACTTTCGATTGCCACGCTAGCATAATGGATCTTCGGCCGCGATTCTAATTTCTGGTCCACCCTCGATGTGTTCTGCGGCCTTTTCTCCCTCTCCCAAAGGGAGAGGGGACTTTCGCCTTCTACTCAATCCAGCCGCCGCCCAGCACGCGACCGCCGTCGTAACAAACGACCGCCTGTCCCGGAGCGACGCCGTGCCGCGGCTCGTCGAACTCGACTCGCAACCGGTCGCCCGGCAGGCAAGTCACGGTCGCCGGTTTGGCATGGTTGCGATAACGGATTTTGGCCGTGCAGCGCAGCGGGCCGGCCGGCGGCTCGATCAGCCAGTTGGCTTCACGGGCCGTCAACGAATTGCAAGCCAGCTCTTCCTGCCGGCCGATGACGACGCGGCGCGACTCGCGTTCGAGCCGCACGACGTAACGCGGGTCGCCCAGCGCCACGCCCAGGCCCTTACGCTGCCCGACGGTGTAGCTTTCGATGCCCTCGTGGCGGCCGACCACCTGGCCGTCGGTGGTGACGATCTCGCCCGACAGATCGATCTCGCCCCGGCGCCGCCGGACGAAGGCCGCATAATCGCCGTCGGGCACGAAGCAGATTTCCTGGCTGTCCTTCTTGTCGGCCACTCGCAGCCCCAGGCCGCGGGCGATTTCGCGGATCTCTTCCTTCCGACGATCGCCGACCGGAAATAGCACGCGCGGCAGGACTCGGCGATCGATGCCGAACAGCACATACGACTGGTCTTTCGATTCGTCGAGCCCGCGGCACAAGGCGGGCCGTTCGCCC
>DATNEC010000423.1:0-5209 GCA_035606815.1 Pirellulales bacterium | reverse complement strand
CGCTCGATGCGGTGGCCGAAGCCGTGCGCCAGCGAGAGCAGCAGGCGATTGTGATGCGCCTTGGGATACTTCAACGAGCGCCCCATGTGGAAATCGAGGCCGTTGCCGACCAGCACGAACGGGATGTCGTCGAGCGTGTGCGAGTTGCCCTTGCCCAACTCGTTCGTCCAGACGAGCAACGTGTTGTCGAGCAGGCTGCCGCCGCCGCCCGGCTCGGGCGTTTCGGCCAAACGCTGCACCAGGTAGGCCAGTTGCTCGCAGTACCACTGGTTGATCTTGGTCAGCTTGGTCTGGGCCGCCTCGTCGCTGTCGGGCTGGTGCGAGAGATCGTGGTGCCCCTCTTCGATGCCCAGCCAGCGCATCTTCGCCTGGCCGACCGAATTGGTGAATTGCAGCGTCGCCACGCGAGCAAAATCGGCGGCGAAGCTGTTGACCATCAATTCGATCTGCATCTTGCTGATCTTGGGGATGTTGTCGTTCTCGTCCTTGACCCCTTGCTCCAACTGGGGCACGGCATGTTGGACTTGCTCGTGACCCGCCGCTTGCAACTCTTGCTCCATCTCGCGGACGAAGGTTGCGTGCTCGTCGAGCAGCCGGCGGTCTTCGGCGCTCAGCAGCGAGCCGACCTTGGCCAGGTCTTGTTCGACCTCGTCCAAAATGCTCTTCAGGCTTTCCTGGTCTTGCATGCGGCCGTAGAGCTTGCCGAACATCTGGTAGGGATCGTCGATCGGGGCGATCGGCTTGTTCGGTCCGGCATAGACCATCCGCGTCCAGGTGTCGGCCCGCTCCGGCACGACTACGCCGAACTCCAGCGAGCCGAAGCGCGTGCGCGTCTCGGGCTGGCTTTGCAAAAAGTTCTTGATCTCCTGGTCGATCGACAGCCCGCTGGCCCAGCCGGCCGGAGTGTCGGAGCCGCCCTGGATGTTGCCGGGGAACAGTTCCACACCGGTCAGCAGACAGCCCATGCCGCGCATGTGGCTGTCGCCGTCGCCGCGCACCTTGTCGCAGACGCCGTTGAGCACGAGCATGCGATCGCGGAAGTTTTGGAGCGGCTTCAGGCTTTCTTTCAGTTCGAATGCTTCGCCTTCGGCGTCAGGCCAGAATTGCGAAGGCACGACGCCGTTGGGACTGAACATGACCACCAGCCGCTGCTTCCGCGCCGCCGAGTTGGCAAAGCCGAGGCTCGGCAGGTTCGAGATGAAAGGCGCGGCCGCGGCGCCGATCCCAAGACGACGCAAGAATTCGCGGCGGGTGCTTTGGCGGGGCATGTTGCGTTCCTGGCTATTCGGGCGTGGGTGGCTTGCCGGCCGAGGCGACGGTCAAGTCTACCAACAGCCGCCGGATGTTGAAATCGTGTTCCACGAAACTTCGCCGCAACTGCTCGGGCGTTTCGCCGCCGAAGGCCCGCACCGGCTGCTTGACGAAGTAGTGAAACAATTGTTCGACGAAGGCGGCTTGCGTCTCTTCGCTCGACGCGAGAAACGCCGCCAACTCGCGGGCGCCGTGGAAGTCGACCTTCTGGCCGGCCAGCGTTTGATAAAAGCCGGTGTCATCGATCGGCTTGTTTTGCTCCTCCGTTCGATATCGGCCCGCGGCGTCGTAATGTTCCAACGAAAAGCCGAGCGGGTTGATGATCGCGTGGCAGGTCAGGCACGATTCGGGACTGGTTTGCAGTGCCACCCGCTCGCGCGTCGAAAGATCGGCGTGCAGCTCGGGGCTGAGCGGGACAACCGCCTCGGGAGGCGGCCGCAGCGTGCGGCCCAACAAGCTGCGCACGACGAACACCCCGCGATGGATCGGCGAGCTGCTCGAAGCATACGCAAAACGGGCGAGCAAGAACGGATGCGAAAGCACCCCGGCGCGCTGGCTGGGATCGAGCGCCACCTTGTTGAAAGGCGCCTCCGGCGGCAAGTTGGCTCCATACAAGGGCGCGAGGCGGCCATTCAGATACAGGTAGTCTGCCAACAAAAGCTGGCGGAAGTCCGAAGTTTCGCTCCACGCGACGTCTTCCAGAAACAGGTCGAGCGAAGTCCGTAAATCGGAAGCAGTCCGCTCGTCGAACTCAGGGAACCGCTCGCGGTCTTTCGCAAGGTCATGCACCTGGTCGATCTTCAGCCACTGCTCGAAGAACTCTCGCAGTTTCGAGCGGGTCCGCAGATCGGCGAGTATCCGTTCCGCCTGGCCGGCGATCTGCTCGGGCGCGGCAAGTTCGCCGCCCGCCGCGGCCTCGAGCAACTGCTGGTCGGGCAGCGAGTCCCACAGCGCGAAGGACATGCGCGACGCCGTATCGTAAGCGTCGGGCGCCTGCGGGTTCGCGGAACCGACTTCGCGATACAAAAACCGGGGCGACTTGAGCACCAGCAGCACGACCTTTTTGACCGCTGCGTCCACGTCGCCCGTTTCGGCGAATTGCCGGTCGATGAACAGCGCCTTTTGCTCGTCGGAAAGCGGGCGCCGAAAAGCCCGTTCGGCGAACCGCCGGCAAAATTCGCGCAGCCGTTCGGCGCGGTCGGGCGCGTCGGCCTTGACGTTCGCCAGTCGTTCAAGATGACTGACCACGTGGCCCGCGACCTCAATGGCGGCATAGGTCGTCGATTGGTCCCAGGCTTTCGAGATCGAGGCCCCGCGCTCGTAGCCCGTGCTGCGGTCGTCGGGCGGAAAAGGAGTCTGAACCGCGAGCGTTTCCGGAAACCCCTTGGGCGACAGGTTCCGCTCGGGGACCGGTTCGACCGCTCGGTGCGGCGGCTTCCACAGCAACGCGATCGAACCCCGTTCTTGCTTGCCGTCCTTCGACTTGAAAAACTCGACGCGCAACGGGTAAACCCGGCCGCCCAACAACTGGATCGCTTCGCGATGTTCCGTTTCGTCGCCCGACTTGACCCAGGCGTCGACGAGCGGGCGGGTCATGTCGTTGACGAACAGCTTCGCCCCGTTTTCGGTCTTGAGCGTGAATTCGTACTCGCCGGTATCGGGGGCCAGCACCGCGCCTTCCCAGCGAATCGAATAGTCTTTGGCGTCGATCTGGTCGGCGACCGGGCTGGCCTCGCCGAAGTTGAAATCGATGGTCGGATCGCGCCGCTCCAAGACGCGTTTGTCGCGGCGGAAATGTTTGTCGTTGAAGTATTCGCCTCGCAAGCCGCGCTCGCCGTCCCAAACGCCGGGCTCGCGGAAGCCGCCGACGAGGTCGGCGACGGCATTGCGATACTGCCGGACGGTCAGCCGGGCCAATTCGACGCGCGGACGGCTGTTGCGAATTTGCGCCGCCTTCGAATAGAACGCCTCGTAGATGTAGGCCGCGACCTTCCGGGCGTCTTCGCCGACGCACTTTTCCGCTTCGTCCTTGGGCATCGTTTTTTCGATCACCCGCGCCAAGTCGTCCAGAGGCCGGTCGCCGACGAGCGCCTTGGCGTATCCGTCGATCACGCCTTCGCCCTTCGCTCCGTGGCATGCCGCGCACTGCTTTTGATAGATCTGTTCGCCGGTGAGGGCGTCGTCGGCCGAGAGCCCGCCCGGCCCGAGCCAGAACAACAAGCAGGGCAGCAGCTTGCGGCAAACCCATCGGAAGGTCAAAAGCTCGCGGCGCGGCATGGCGGCAGGTGGGGCGGAGTTTTGGCGGGACGAAGATTCATTCTAACGCGGAGAGGGGCATTGTCGAAGATGTCGCGGACTTTTTTTGACGAGAGACCGGGGGACGCGAACCGCTAAAAACTTCCCCGCCGAGGCGGTACAATGGCGGCGTCAACCAACGGCGACAAAACGCCTTGGCCGAGAGTCTCCAATGAGCCTGGCGCGTTCGATTGCAAACCTCCACCCTCGCGAGCGACATTCCATGACTACCCGCTGGCTGCTTACGATTGTGTTTGGCTCGACCTTGTCGCTCGGAAGTTTGCTGGCCGGCGATCCGCCGGCGCCGCCGAAGCTTTCGACCGTGGCGCCCGCCGCGGATCTGGTCGCCCAGGCGAAACTGTATGTCGAGGCGTTCGGCAAAGGGCTGGCTAGCGAACAGGACTACAAAGACAACGCGGACAGGATCAAACGCGACGCCAATACGCTGACGGCGCTCGCCTTGGTGCTGGGCAATCATGACGCCGACAATGATTTGAAGGCCGCGGCGCCGGCATTGATCGGCGCTTCTCAAGAGTTGGCCAAGGCCGCCGACTATGCCGCCGCGAAAAGCGCGCTGGAAAACGTGCGCTCGGCCATCGACGGCAAGGGCGAACAGGCCGCCAAGGCAGCCGCGCCAAAGTGGGCCAAGGTCGCCTCGATGGGCCAACTCATGAAGCAAGTCACATTCGTCAACAATCGGCTGAAGCGCTCCATGCGGCGGTTCGGCAAGCAGAACGAAGAACAGGCCCGCGACGCCGCCGTGCTGGCGGCGATCGCCCAGGCGGTGGTTTATGACACGCATGAGGTCAAGAATCCCGGCGATTTGGACCGGTGGTATCAATTGTGCGGGCAAATGCGCGACGCGGCCGGCGAACTGAACGCGAAGGTCAGTCTGGCCGATAAAGCAGGAGCGGAAGCCGCTTTGCTGAAATTGGCCCAAAGCTGCGACGATTGCCACAAGGTCTTCCGCATCGAGGAGAAGTAGTCGGTTGCACGGAGGCCTGGAGCCGGCCTCGGCGCGCTCGCGCGAGAGCAACCTTTAGTGCGCCTTCGCTCTGCACCCTCCGACGCAAGAAGCACTTGATGAGTTCTATTCACGACGCCAGGCCTCCTCTCGCAAGTATGTACACATTGGCCCCGGCTTGGCAATTCTCGCACCCGTTGCCCTACGGCGCCATGCTGCGCGACGGGGGCGCTCAGTTCGTCGTCTTCAGCCGCTCGGCCACGGCCATGAGGGTCTTGCTCTACGATCGCGCGACTGATCGCGAGCCGGAGCATATCGTGCCTTTCCACCCCGAGTTGGACCGCTGGGGCGACGTGTGGAGCGTGTTCGTGCCGAAGGTCGGCGCCGGGCAACTGTACCACTTTCAGGCCGATGGGCCGTTCGAGCCCGAACGAGGGCAGCGGTTCGACGGCAAGGCGCGCTTGATCGATCCTTACGCCCGCGCCTTGACGGGCGATTTTCTGTCGGCCGAGGACGGCATCGTCCGGCCGCCCAAGTGCGTCGTGATCGACGACTCGTTCGACTGGGAAGGCGACCGCCCGCTGAATCGGCATCTTTGCGAGACGGTGATCTACGAGATGCACGTCCGCGGCTTCACGA
>DATNEC010000421.1:0-5706 GCA_035606815.1 Pirellulales bacterium | reverse complement strand
CGTCCGCGCGGGCCTGTCGGCGGTAATGGTCTCGCCGCGGTTTCTATTTCTCGACGAGCGGCCCGGCAAGCTCGACGATTTCGCCCTGGCCAGCCGGCTGTCTTATTTCCTCTGGAGCACCATGCCCGACGAGGAATTGCTGATGCTGGCTGAGGAGCAAAGGCTTTCTCAGCCGGAGGTCTTGCACGGGCAGGTCGAACGGCTGCTGAAAGATCCGAAGGCGGCGGCTTTTACCGAGAACTTCGTCGGCCAGTGGCTCGGCCTGCGCGACATCGACTTTACCGAGCCCAGCCACATTCTGTATCCCGAGTTCGACGAGATGCTGAAGGCCTCGATGGTCCGCGAGACCGAGCTGTTTTTCGCGGAAGTGCTCAAGGACGATCTGAGCCTGACGAACTTCGTGGCCAGCGACTTCACGATGCTCAACGGACGCCTGGCCAAGCACTACGGCATTGCCGGCGTCGAGGGCTGGGAATTCCGCAAGCACCCGCTGCCCGCCGACAGTCACCGCGGCGGCCTGTTGACGATGGCTAGCGTGCTCAAGGTGACGGCCAACGGCACCAGCACCTCGCCGGTCACGCGCGGCGCGTGGGTGCTGGAACGGATTCTGGGGACGCCGCCGCCCCGGCCGCCGGAGAACGTCGCCGCGCTGGAGCCCGATATCCGTGGCGCCACGACGATCCGCGAGCAATTGGCCAAACACCGCGAGGTCGAGTCGTGCGCCAGTTGCCACCAGCGGATCGACCCGCCGGGCTTTGCGCTGGAGAGTTTCGATGTGATCGGCGGCTGGCGCGACAACTATCGCACCAGCGGCAACGGCGAGACGGTGATGGTCGACGGACGCCGGATGCCGTATCACAAAGGCCGCGCGATCGATCCGGCCGACATGCTGCCCGACGGCCGGGCGTTTCAGAATATCGACGAATTCAAGCAACTGTTGCTGGCCGACAAGGACCAAATCGCCCGTGCGCTGGCGACGAAGCTGGTGACCTACGCCACCGGCGGCGCGCCCGAGGCGGGCGACCGGGAGCAGATCGACGCGATCGTCGGCAAGGTCCGGGAGAAGAACTACGGTTTTCGCTCGTTGATTCACGAGATTGTCGAGAGCGAGTTGTTCCGCACGAAGTAACTTGGCGGCGATATTTCGAGATGAAATCATGCGCTGGCTGCAATTCTCCTTACGCGATTGCTTCTTCGTCGTGACCCTTGCCGCGATGGCGCTGGCATGGCGCCTGGACCATTCGCAGTTGGAGACGGCGGCGGGGCGACTGGAATGCGATTTAGACGAGCAAGTAGCTTTGACTGACTAGGCTGATAGCGGGTCTTCAGGGTTTTAGGAGGCCGAGCAATGTTTCGACCGCGCATGCGGATTACGGGTTCCTCTTCTCTGTGCGTACTGCTCGACTCCATTGCTCGTGAGTTACCCGAGACCAAGCGAGATACTGTGCGAATGGTACGGTGAACGGTTATCGAAAACGCGCCGAACAGAGAAGAGGAACCCGTAAACATCGCGGCGTGCCCGGACGATCAAGAAGTTGCCGCGTTTTTGCTACTGGATGCCCGTAATGCCCCGGATCATCTACCCCCTGGCTTGGATCGACCCATGAAAGGCAATCAGAACTCTCGCCCCATGCAGTCGCGTGATTCCGTCGCGTCGCCTCATCGCATCACGCGACGCGGGTTGCTCCGTGCGGCCGGCGTGGGCCTGGCGCTGCCGTTGCTCGACTACTTTCAGCCGCGCGCGCGGGCCGGCGAAAAGGCCGCGGCGCCGCCGCGACGCATGGTCTGCATCTGCACGCCGCTGGGCGTGCATCCGCCCTATTTCTTTCCGGAGCAAGCCGGCCGGGATTATCCGCTCAGTCCTTATCTGGAACCGCTGCAAGAATTCCGGGACGATTTCAGCGTGATTTCGGGGCTGTCGCATCCCGAGGTAGGCTCCAGCCACGATTCGATCTTCAGCTTTTTGACCGCCGCGCCGCACCCGGAGATTCGCGGCGGCTTTCGCAACAGCATCTCGCTCGACCAGTTCGCGGCCGAGCAGATCGGCGGCCAGACGCGGTTCGCCAGCCTGTCGCTGTCGGCCGAGGGTTTTGGACTGTCGTGGACGCGCAGCGGGGCGCTCGTGCCGCCCGATATCTTTCCGGCCTCGGTCTTCGCCCGGCTGTTTCTCGAAGGGCGTCCCGACGAAGTCGCGGCCCAGGCGCGGCGCCTGGCCGACGGCCAGAGTATTCTCGACACGGTCCGCGAACAGGCCGAAAAGATGCAGCCGGCGCTGGGCGTCCGCGACCGCGAAAAGGTCGACGAATACTTCACCAGCGTCCGCGAGCTTGAGCAGCGGATGGTCACGGCCGAGCAATGGTCGAAGAAGCCCAAGCCGAAGGTCGACGTTCAGCCGCCGCAGAACAACATGAACTCGGCCGACCTGATTGGCAAAACCCGGCTGTTGTTCGACCTGACGCACCTGGCCCTGCAAACCGATTCGACCCGGTTGATCACCATGCTGCTGTTGGGTACCAGCCTCGTGCCGCCGATTGCCGGCGTGTCGCTCGGCCATCACGATCTGTCGCACCACGGCCAGGATCCCGCCAAGATCGCCCAGCTCAAGGCGGTGGAGTTGGAAAAGATGAAGACCGTCGGCGAATTGCTGAAGAAGCTCAAGCAGACGGAGGAACAAGGCGAAACCCTGCTCGACCGGACGATGGTCTTCTTCAGCAGCAATCTCGGCAACGCCGGCACGCACTCGTCCAAGAACCTGCCGGTGCTGCTCGCCGGCGGCGGCTTCCGGCACGGCCAACACCTGGCGTTCGATCCGAACAACCCGCCGCCACTCAGCAATCTGTATGTCTCGATGCTCCAGCGCCTCGGCATGGAGGCGGACCGGTTCGGCTCCAGCACCGGCACGCTCGCCGACTTGGAGACGATTGGGTAACGAGCACTCTCGCTTGCGGCAGCAAGCGTAGGGCGCCCGAGGCGTCAGGCGCTGCGGAGCCAACTCGCGCTGCGGGCTCAATCGGTCAATTTGTAGCACCAGAGCAAACCCTGGTCGCGCAGATAAAGTCGACCGTTGGCGACGACCGGATAAGCCCAGGCTTTCATTCTGCCCTCCCGGTCGGGCTGATCGGGCGGCGTGAAACGGCCTTGCTCCCGGTAGGCTTCCGGGTCGGCTTCGACCAGCGCCGCCTCGCCGTTCTCGCCGTGGACGTACAGGCGGCCGTCGGCGTAACACACCGATCCCGCCCCCACGCAACGGTCTTGCCATTTCACTTTGCCGGTGGCGAATTCGGCGCAGACGAGTCCTTGACTGTTCGTGCCGTAGAGATGACCGTCGACGACAACCGCGCCGCCGATGCTCGTCGGCAGCTTGCCTTCGAAATAGACCTGCTCGGCCGTAATGCCCCCGTCTTCCGCCGTGAGCTTGACCAAGCCCGCGCCGCCGCGGCCGGTTCCGCTGTAGACGCAACCGTCGCTGGCGACGGGCGTCGGAATGTTGGCCGGGCTGCCTTGGGCCGTTCGGTCGTAGCGCCACAGAAACTCGCCCGTCTTGGCGTCGACGCCGACCACGCCCTTTTGCAGAAACTGCACATACTGCTTTCTACCGCCGGCCTCGACGACGATCGCCGAGGCGTAAGCCGCCTCTTCGCCGCCGGGGACCGCAGCTTTCCAGATCGTGTCTCCGTTCTCTTTATTGAGCGCGACAAGCGTCGCCTCTTCGCCGCCGGGAGTGCATACAAGCGCATTGCCGTCGATCAGCGGCGACTCGGCATAGGCCCAATTGCCCGGCCGGCCGCCGAAATCGTCGCGCAGGTTCTTGCGCCAGTGCGGCTTGCCCGTCGCGGTCTCCAGGCAGGCCAAATCGCCGTCCGATCCGAGCGCATACAACCGCTTGCCGTCGACGGTCGGCGTGGACCGCGAGCCGGGATACTGCGGGCCTTTGTTCTTGCCCACCCCGCCGACGCGCGTAGACCAAACTTGCTTGCCGTCTTCCACCGCTAGGGCTTGCACGAATTCGTCGTCCTCGCCGCGATTGCTGATCACGTACAGCCGCTCGCCGACGACGGCCGGCGTCGAATAGCCTTCGCCGATATCGGTGAGTTGCCAGAGAAGCTTCGGGCCTGCTTCGGGCCACTGCTTCGACAGGCCCGTCTCTTGCGAAACGCCGTCGCGCTTCGGCCCGCGCCACTGCGGCCAATCGGCCGCACGAGCGAACAGCGCGGATCCGCCGACAAGGAAGATCGAAAGCAACGACCGTGCAGCCATCGTTCACCTCAAGAAGAGTTGGGACAGAGGATATCGGCGATCGGTTTGCCGATGACGAGCGAATGCGGGCGGCCCTGGTTATCGTGCAGCACCGTCTCGGCCGGAATGCCGAGCAGGCGATAGACCGTGGCGGCCAAGTCTCGCGGATCGTGGGGGTCCGCCTCCGGATAAGCGCCCAGGCGATCGGAGGCCCCGTGGACGATGCCCGGCTGCAAGCCGGCGCCGGCCATGGCGATGGAATAAACCCAGGGCCAATGATCGCGGCCGGCGGCGCGGTTGATTTGCGGCGTGCGGCCGAACTCGGCGGTGGCCAGCACCGCGACGCGGTCGAACGACCCGCGGCGATCGAGATCTTCGACCAACGCGGAAAACGCCAGGTCGAAGGTCGGCCCGAGCGAGTCGCGCATCTGGCGGAAGTTGTTCCCGTGGGTGTCCCACGAGCCGGTCGGGCTTTTGCAATAATGCACGTTGACCAGCGGCACGCCCGCTTCGGCCAACCGCCGGGCCAGCAAACACGCCTGGCCGAACTGCGTGCGGCCGTAGCGATCGCGCACCTGCGGCGGTTCGGCGGCCAGATCGAAAGCGCGTCGCGTGGCGTCCGACGCGAGCAGTTCGAAGGCCCGCTGCTGATAGTGATCGAGCGCGCCGCTAGCCGCCGCGTCGAGCTGGCGGCGGCGCCCGTCAAGCCGCGAAAGCAACTCTCGCCGGCCGCGCAGCCGTTCGACGCCGATCCGCGGCTCGACCGCCTCGACTTGCACGGCGTCGCCCGACAGATCCTGATCGACGACGAACGGATGGCGCGCCTCGCCGAGAAAGCCGGGCGACTGCCCGTGCAGCACCGTGCCATTGGCGCGGTGCATCAGCGGGCCGATGCGGACCCAATTCGGAAGCGTGCGATTGGTCCGCTGCAAGTGATCGACGACGGCGCCGAAGCAGGGAAAGTCGCTGGCCGAAGGGGGAAAATCGCCGCGCGCATACGCCTCTCGCGGATGCGCGTGGCCGGTCATCGCCGGCAGGCTGGCTTGAACGTGGTTGGGGTTGTCGTGCGACATGGCGCGCACGATCGAGAGCCGCCCGGCAAGCACCGCCGACCGCGGCAGGGTTTCGCTGAAGCGCACCCCCGGCAGAGAAGTGGCGATCGAATCGAGTTCTCCGCGCACTTCGGCGGGCGCCAGCGGCTTCGGATCCCAGGTTTCATGTTGGGGGTGGCCGCCGTGCAGATAAATCAGGATCAAACTTTCGGCGGGCGCCCGCGTTGACGCTACGGCTTGCCGCGCTCGCAGCAGCGCGGGCAGCGACAGGCCCATCCCCGCCGCGACGCCGAGCGACAGCACTTCGCGGCGCGTGGCGCCGGCAAGTCGACGGAACTGAGAGCAGCCGTCCGCATCGGGCATCGCGTCCCTACCTCCTGCCCGGCATTGTAGGGGCCGGTGACGGAAGCGATCAAGA
>DATNEC010000402.1:0-5787 GCA_035606815.1 Pirellulales bacterium | reverse complement strand
GAATTGACCGTGAATTGGTACATGTCGACGTTGTCGCTCTGCGGGCGGAAGATGTACTGCCCGTGCAGAATGTCGGCGTTGCCCGGAAATACCGGTTCGGCCGGCGCGCCGGTCGCCGGATCGGCGCCGCCCAACCCCATGACCGTGCCTGGAGCGCCCTCGGCGTCGTAGCCCAGGCCCAACAGCCGGCCGATTTGCTGGATCGCCGCCGCAAACCAGGGGCCGCCGTAGAGGCTCTCGGTGGCGAAGGTTTGAGCATTCATCACCGCCAGGTATTCAGGCTGGCCGTTGAAGCCCGTAAGCGGGCTGGTCGGGGCCGGGCCGGCGATCGCCGGCAAGCTCGCCGGCGCGGTCGGATTGACGGCTTGCACGACGCCCGTGACGATGCCGAAATCGGCGGCGCCCAGCGACGGATCGCTGACCTCTTGGAACTGCACCCCTAGATAGTTCGACCAGAGCTGGAAGATTTCGCGTGCCAGGTTCTCTTGTTCCGCGGTGATCACGTTCTGCAACTGCGGATTGCCCGCCGTGCTGCCGTAGATCGCGGGAAAGTTGTACGTCAAAACCGGGATCGCGCCGGGAGTGGGCAATGCGGTCAGCGGCGAGGCGCTGAAGTCGATATGCTGCTGGACCGGCACGTTGCGCACGCCGGGACCGTAGTTGCCGCCGGGGTAGGCCAAGCCGGGACTGACGCTTGACGGGCCGAGACTCGTCTGGATGATCTGATGCCCCGCGCCCGGAGGGCCGTCGAGAATGCCGGCCGAATAAGGCGCCAGGCTGGGCTGCTGCGTATCGCCGAAGGTCGAGCCGGGTTCGGGAATGGCGACCGATGTCGAGCTGGTGTTGACCAGGTCGCCGCTGACCGCCTGATCGTTGCCGATGCGCAAGCGGAAAGAGCCGCCGCTGGCGTTGAGCGGCAGCAATCCTTCCAACGGTTGGGAGAACAAGAGCGTCGCCTTGTTCGTGCTGGCGTCGAAGCTGACCGAGTTGGGCCGGAACGAAACGTCGTCGTCGGTGTTCGCAGTGCCCGAGGTATAGATCAGTTGGAACAGCGCCGGGTCGAGTTGGTTGATCGTCTGCGGCAGCGTCTGGATCGCCTTGTTGAAATAGACGTCGATCTCGTTGTTCGCCTGCTTCAACTGGCCGCTGGCCAAGTCGTAGTTGACCGGTTCGGGCACGACCGACACGACTTGCGGCGCGGCGCTGACTTGAAAGTCGACTTGCAGATTCGCCTGCGTCGGATTGCCGCTATCGAACAGATCGGGCGGCGAGTTCGTGTCGGCGAGAGCGCCGGGACCGGCGCCGATGAAATTCACGCCATATAGGCCATCGGGCAAGGTTTGTGAAAAGCGCAGCACGACCTCGTTCGGCGTGCCGCCGATGCCGATGAAGCCGGGCTGGATGGAAACGTCGTCCGCGGTGTTCAGCGAGCCGTCGGCGCCGGCGCCGACTACCTGGATGCCTCCCAACGTGGCGGGATCGATCACGGCGCCCTGATTGAACAACAAATCGAGTTCGCGCGGCGCGGCGCCGAGCACCGTCGGCTGACCTAACGTGTTGTGCGAATAGATGATGTCGCCGCTGTTGGCGAGAATCGAAATCAGTTCGGGTCCGCCATTGAGCATCGTTCGCTCTTCGAATCGCTCGAACAGCGAACGGCGGGCCTTGCGGTTCTCCAGCGCGCGACGCGAGGCAATTTTGCCCCGGCGGCGATGCGGCCCCTTGGCGGATCTTGAATCTTCGGACCTGAAAGGGTGGAGCGAGCGCCACATCCCCATGGATTTATTCTCCTAGAACGAATCGATGTCTCACGCGCGGCATTAGGCGAATAGGGAAGGACGGAAATAGCAATTGTCCATTCCAGCTATTCTGTTAGCAATACGCAAATTATCCTGTCTTCCTGTTTTGCCTGGCCCGTGAGCGCGGTGCGCGACTGAAGGTCAACCGCCAACGAAAACGCCATGAAGGCGCTTGCTTGCCTTTGAGCGACTGCCGGCGCGCACCATCACCGTGAATCTGTTGCCGAAAAAACCTGACTGGCGGCGCCATCCTGGCGAGTCGAGCCCAGCGTTGAAAGTGAGCCTTAGACCCCTGGCTAAGCACTTTCCTTTGAGCGAGCTAAGTTCCATTAAAACCCGGCTTGCATTCAAGTCAACAAAAAAGCGCATTTGGTTCGGCGCGAATGGCGAAAAGACGAGATTCGACTCTTTTCCGGGGAACTCGGCGGATGCTTGACCTGCCGATAGCCATCGGCGACATTAAAACCCGGCACGAAACCGACGGAACGATTTCCTCACCGAGACGGACGAGAGCAGAACCAATGCGCGATCGACTGCTTGGGCAAGACCTGCGACGGGCGGCATTTTTGGTTTTCGCGTGCGGCCTCGCGTTGGCGAGTTGGCCTGCCCGCGGATGGGCCGAAAACTGGCCCCAGTGGCGCGGGCCGGAGAATGACGGCATCAGCCATGAAACCGGCTTGCCCGTCCATTGGAGCAAGACCGATAACGTGGCTTGGCGACTGGCCTTACCCGGCCCAGCCGGCGCCACCCCGGTGGTTTGGGGCGACCGGATCTTTCTGACCTCATCCAAGGACGGCGGCGAGTTGGTGCTGCTGTCCGCGGATACTCAAGGCAAGCAGCTTTGGGAGATTGCCGTCAGCGGCGGCGACCGACAGGTCCGCGGCGACGAAGGCAATTCGGCCTCGCCATCGCCCATCACCGATGGCCGGCACGTCTGGGCGTTCATGGCCAATGGCGTGTTCGGCTGCTACGATTTCGAAGGCCAGGAAGTTTGGAAGTACAACCTGCAAGATCGCTACGGCCCGTTCGATATTGCGTTCGGCCTGACTTCGACGCCGATTCTGGACGGCGACCGGCTGTACTTGCAACTCCTGCACAGCAAGGCCGCATTGGTCGTCGCGCTGGATAAAGCCAGTGGCAAGGAGATTTGGCGCCAGAAGCGACCCAGCGATGCGCGGGCTGAGTGCGAGCATTCCTATGCCTCGCCGACGATCTATCGCGACGGCCAGCAGGCCTTTCTGCTGACCCACGGCGCCGATTACGTCGTCGCCCACCGTCTTGAGGACGGCAAGGAAATCTGGCGCTGCGGCGGATTGAATCCGAAAGGCAACTACAATGCGACCCTGCGGTTCGTCGCCTCGCCGGTGGCTGTGCCGGGCCTGATCGTCGTCCCTTCGGCCAAGAACGGCCCCGTCCTGGGACTTAGCCCGGACGCCAAGGGCGACATTTCCAACTCGAAAGACGCGCATCTCTGGACCCGCTCGGAGAACACGCCCGACGTGCCGTCGCCGCTGGTATACGACGGGTTGGTCTACCTGTGCCGCGAAAACGGAGTGCTGCTCTGCCTCGACGCCAAAACGGGCCGCGAGGTTTACCAGGAGCGAGCTTATTCCGACCGCTATCGAGCTTCGCCCGTCTACGCTGACGGCAAGATTTACTTGACGGCGCGCGGCGGCGTGGTGACGGTGGTCAAAGCCGGTCCGAAGTTCGAGATTCTCGCCTCGAACGACCTGGGCGAACCGATCTCGGCCTCGCCCGCGATTTCCGGCGGGCGCATTTATCTGCGGACGTTCGAAGCACTGTACGCCATTGAAGGGCAGGATTAAATGCTTGTTTCGCCCGGGTCAACTCGTCGCGATTCTGTCGCCCCTCACGGGGCTTGGGGTGGTTTTGGGGGATGGTCCAGGGGCTCGCGCCCCTGGCTACATTCTGCCGTCCCTACGGGACTCATTCCAGCCGTTCTGCCTGTTGCTACGGAATCAATTCCGCCCGCGTTATCAGCCGTCCTAACCGCTTTAGATCCAGCCGCGCTAGCGGCGACAGATTGTAGCCAGGGGCGCAAGCCCCTGGAGTCCATACCCACGGTTGATCGGCATAGCCCCGTCAGGGGCGGAAGAACGATGCGAAGGCGATCGGCACGCGGGCGAGTTCTCCAAAGCTGCGGGTTACTAGCAATGTTCGTTTGGGCCGGCCTCGCCGGCGCCGCTTCGGGCGGCGATCTCCGCTTTCGCACGCAGCAAATCTCCGACAAGCTGGGCATCGGCTATGCCGTGACGATGGCGGACCTGAACGACGACGGACGTTCGGACATCGTCGTCGTCGATACCGACCGCGTGATCTGGTTTGAGAACCCGAACTGGCGGATGCATACGCTGATCCAAGATCAAACCAAGAAAGACAACGTCTGCATCGCCCCCTACGACATCGACGGCGACGGCAAGATCGACTTCGCCCTGGGCGCCGATTGGCGGCCGATCGACACGCGCACCGGCGGCACGATTCAATGGCTCGCCCGAGGCAAGTCGCTCGACGATCTCTGGACGGTTCGCCCGATCGGCGAGCAGCCCACCACGCACCGCATGCGCTGGGCCGATCTCGACGGCGACGGGCGAAAGGAATTGATCGTCGTGCCGATGATGGGCCGCGATTCGACCAAGCCGCTGTGGAACGAGCACCCGCTGCGCGTGATGGCGTACCATATACCGGCCGATCCGGCAGAGGACGCTTGGAAGCCCGAGGTGCTCAACGAAGAACTGCACGTGGCCCATAACTTCTGGCCGACCGATCTCGACCGCGATGGCCAGGTCGATATCCTCGTGGCCAGCTTCGAAGGAGTCAGCCTGCTGGAGCGCCAATCCAGCGGCAAGTGGTCGCGGACGCGGATCGGTGCTGGAAACCAAGACAATCCCGAGGCGCGCGGGGCCAGCGAGATCAAGCACGGCCGCCTGGCCGCCGGCGGCGATTACATCGCCACGATCGAACCCTGGCACGGGTTTCAGGTGGTCGTCTACACTCGGCCCGAACAAGGCCAAACGCTATGGAATCGGCAGGTGCTCGATGATGAACTGAAGTGGGGCCATGCCGTATGGTGCGTCGATCTCGACGGCGACAAGGATGAAGAACTCGTGATCGGCGTCCGCGACGACCAAAACTCCGACCATCGCTGCGGCCTGCGAGTGTACGACCCGCAAGACGCCGGCGGAAAGAAATGGTCGCGGCAATTGGTCGATCCGGGCGGCGTGAACATCGAGGATCTGACGGCCGCCGATCTCGATGGCGACGGCCGGCAGGATATTATCGCGGTGGGACGGCAATCGAAAAACGTGCGCATCTATTGGAACGAAACCGAGTAGCATGACCAGGGAGTCCGCCATGCGTTGCCGTGGCGTGCGCGGCGCGACGACGGTCGAGCACAATAGCCGCGAAGAAATGCTCAAGGCGACCGGGCAGTTGCTGGCGCTGATGATCCGCCAGAACGGCATCGACCGCGAAGACGTCGCCAGCGCCATCTTCACCACCACCAGCGACCTGAACGCCGAATTTCCGGCCTTGGCCGCCCGGCAACTCGGCTGGCTCGACGTGCCGCTGCTCTGCACGCACGAGATGAGCATCCCCGGATCGCTAGCGCGCTGCATCCGCATTCTGCTGCATTGGAACACCGACAAGTCGCAGCACGAAATTCACCACGTCTACGTTCGCGGAGCGACCTGTTTGCGTCCCGATCTGTCGCACTTGCCGCTCGTCGATTGGGACGAGCTCGAGGCCTGGATCGAAAAAGAGCTAGCCGCCCAAGGCCAGCCGCGCACGGCCTCTGGAGCGGACCGCGCGCCCAAGCAAGACTGACGGACGCGGGCCGAGGCGCTTTGCCTCTTTGCTGCAAATGCGATTCGCTCGCCGACGGAAAATCTTGGATTCTGAAGGCCGCCCAAGCGAACCTCGGCCCCCTTGGCGGCGTCGTTTCCGCGGAGCTATACTGCCGGGCCGATCT
>DATNEC010000401.1:0-25591 GCA_035606815.1 Pirellulales bacterium | reverse complement strand
TGAACTTCGACGCTCGCTCGACGTCTTTGATCCGCGGTTGGCCCGTGCTAGAATTCTCGTATTAGGAAGGAGCGAATATGGCCGTGATCGTCGAATTGATCCCCGATCCAGAGCAGGGCGGCTACACTGCGCGATTGCCGGACATTCCGGCATATGGCGAAGGAGAAACCGAGGAGGCCGCCATCGCCGACCTGCGAGAAGCGATCCGCGGATATATTGACGCGTTCGGATTGGACGATGCGTTGTCGCGACTGAGTTGAGTGCGTCACGTTTTATCTGCTAATTCATCTAAGTCCGTCGAACGGTTGCGCTGGCGACGCGACTGGGGAGGAACCGAGATGGAAGCCAGCGGCGAGGGACGCTCCGCCCCTGAAAACATTTCACGACCGGCGCGAGACGAAGGGGCCGCGAACAGATCGAATCCGGTTTCGTCACCGGAGAAATCGCCCCCGGAAGTTCGGAATTCATCCGCCGGCGCTCCGTCTGTCGTTTCCGGGGCGCCTTCGCCCGCTCGCCGCAGGCCGAGGCGATTGATGCTGTTGGCCGGCGTGGTCGTTGTGGCGGTCGCCGGGTTTTTCTTGACCCCCGTGATTCGAACGGCGCTCGACACGGTTTCCACGGACGACGCCTACGTCAACGGTCATGTGACCTTCGTCGCTCCCCGCGTCGCCGGCCAGGTGAGCGGCGTCTTGGTCGACGACAACATGCGCGTCAAGCGGGGCGACGTGCTGGTGCAGCTCGACAAGGAACCGTACCAGGTGCAGGTGGCGATCAAGCAGGCGGCCGTTGAAGCGGCCGAACGCGATCGCACGGCCGCCGAAGCCCAGGTGCGCGGCATTGTGGCGCAGGCGCGGAGCAATCGCTTCAAGCTAGAGCATACGATGGAGGAGGTGCGAAATCAACTCGCTTTGCTGAAATCGAACGTGGCCGAATTGAAAGTCGAGCAAGCGAACCGGGAGCTGGCCGAACGCGATTTCGCTCGCGGCCAAACGCTGGTCGCCAAAGGCGCCATCAGCCAGCAAGAGTTCGACGAATACAAGGCCGCACTTGAGGTGGCCCGAAATCGCGTCGGCAGCGCGGAGCAAACCATTCAGCAGACGCGCACGCGGCTGGGACTGCCGATCAATTATGAAAACCCGCTCGACGCGCCGGAGAATCTGGACCAGAAATTCTCCACCGTGCGCGAAGCGCTGGGCGCCTTGCAAAGCAGCGCGGCCCAACTGGGGTTTAGCCCTTCGACCTATGAGGCGACTCCCAAGCAGGCGATCGAGGAATTCTACAAGCAGGATCCCGAGGGAAACCTCGACCGCATCTATGCACGGCTGATTCCTGAGTCGCCCGGCGTCAAGCAAGCCGAGGCCCGGCTGCTGCAGGCGCGGCGAGATTTGGACCTGGCCGAACTCGATCTTCGCTATTGCGACATCGTAAGCGAAATCGACGGCGTCGTCACCCGCCGCAACGTGAACCCCGGCAACCACGTCCAGGTTGGACAGGCCCTCTTGGCCGTGCGCTCGCTGACGGAAATCTGGATCGACGCCAACTTCAAGGAGACCCAGCTCGGCGAGCTGCGCATCGGTCAGCCGGTGCGTTGCGAGGTGGACATGTACGGCAAGCGGCGCGAATTCAAGGGGCGCATCACCGGCTTCGCGATGGGCACCGGCTCGACGTTGGCTTTGCTGCCTCCGCAAAACGCGACGGGCAACTTCGTAAAGGTCGTGCAGCGCGTTCCCGTCCGCATCGAATTGGACGATTACGACCCCGATCAGACGGCGCTGCTGATTGGACTGTCGTGCGTGCCCTACGTCTATATCCATGAACCGCTCGTCGGCGACGATCCGGGCAAAGGGCGCGTGCTGCAAGACTACGCCCTGGCGAAAACGGCCCGCCGCGGGCTTTGAACGGCGCGGCGCCTGCATCGCTCGATCTCGGAAATCTCGGAAAGGACGGAGCGTGAGCAGCATAGCCCTCCCGCCGGCCGCGGCCAGCCGCGTCGCCGTCAATCCTTGGCTGGTGGCCGTCGCCGTGGTCGTACCGACGTTCATGGAGGTGCTCGACACCACGATCGCCAACGTCGCGCTGCGTTACATCGCCGGCGGGCTGTCGGCGGCGGTGGCCGATAGCGAGTGGGTGATTACGAGCTACCTGGCCGCCAATGCCGTGATCTTGCCGATCTCCGGCTGGATTTCGGCGCATCTCGGCCGCCGAAACTATTTCATGCTATCGATCGCGATCTTCACGATCGCCTCGGGCCTGTGCGGGATGGCGACCAGCCTCGAACAATTGATTCTCTTCCGAGTGCTGCAAGGGCTGGCCGGCGGCGGCCTTCAGCCGTCGAGCCAGGCCGTCTTGCTCGACGCTTTTCCGCGCGAAAAGCAAGGGGCGGCGATGACGATGTTCGGCATCGCGGCGCTGATCGCCCCGGTCGTCGGGCCGACGCTTGGCGGTTATCTCACGGTAAATTACGACTGGCGCTGGATCTTTTTCATCAACGTTCCGATGGGCGCCGTGGCCCTGTTGGCGGCCCAGTTGCTGGTCGTCGACCCGGAGCATCTCAAGCTCGAACGGGCGGAACTGCGCCGGCGGCCGTTGAACTTCGACTACACCGGACTGGGATTGCTCGTGGTTCTGATGTCGGCCTGGGAAATCGTGCTGAGCAAGGGGCAGGAATGGGACTGGCTCGGCGATCCGTTTTGGCGCGTGCAGACGCTCTTGGTCCTGTTCGCGCTGTCTCTCGGCGCGTTGATCTTTCGCGAGTTGAGGATTGCGAACCCGGTCGTCAATTTCCGGCCGCTGGCCAATCGCAACTTCGCAGCCTGCTGCGTCATTATCTTTTGCGCCTACGGCATCCTCTACGGCGCCAGCACGTCGCTGCCGGCCTTGCTCCAGTCGCTGTTCGGCTACGACGCCTACGTTTCCGGGCTGGTGCTGTCGCCGGCCGGGATCTTTTCGATCGTGGTTTTGATCGTCGTCGGCAAATTGATGGGCCTGGGCGCGGATGCGCGCTGGTTGATCGCCGCGGGACTAGCGACGATGGCGGCCGGCTGTTATTGGATGTCGCAAATGAACCTCTCGATCAGCCCTGCGATGGTCATTTGGCCGCGAGTGGTGTTGATCGCCGGTTTGTCGATGATTTTCGCCCCGATCAACGTCGCCGCCTTTCTCGATACGCCGACCCATCTGCGCGGAGCGGCGGTCGGCTTGTTTGCGCTGTTGCGCAACGAAGGGGGCAGCGTCGGCACGTCGCTGGCCCACACGATGGAAATCCGCCGCGAGCAGTTTCATTCCGAGCGACTGGGGGAATTTCTTGACCCATTGAACGCCGCGGCAAGTTCGTTCCAAGCGCAAGGCCAATCATTCTTCCTCCAACACACGGGCGACCCTTTCTTGTCGCGGCAAATGACGTGGCAAACATTGGCGAACCTCCGCCGCGAGCAAGCGTCGTCGCTGGCCTACTTCGACGTTTTTTGGATGTTTGCGGTTCTTTCGGCGGTGCTTTTGGCCTTCGTGTTGCTGATGAAGCGCTCCGTGGCCGAAAAGGGCGCCCACATCGGGGCCGAGTAGTCGCGGCAATCGCATCTCGATTCTCGCAGGAGATTCCGTGACGATCACGTTCACCACCGATTTCGAGCCCCACCGCATCAAGACGATGCGGAAAAACCCGCCGAAAACCATCGAAGCCGGGCAGTTCCTTGCCAGCGCCAAAGTCGCCGAAGAAGCGAACGCCGAGATTCATCGGTTCCTGGCACCTTTGTTTCTCTTTGTTTTTCGACGAACCCAACAAACGACACGCATCGGTTCGAGATTTCCGGGTTGGTCGATGCGATATCCTCCGAGCAGTGGGGCTTCAAGTGTGCAAAAAACCTTCAACTGGCTGACAGCACTTCCTGTCGATTGAAACTTCGGTAATGTTTTGACTCGTGCGGAATTCTTGGATATAGGCAGTCACGGGCAAGTATGGGTCGAGTGTTGTCTGTTTGAACGGGATTTCTAACGTTCCCAATCGACCGCACACCGATGAGATGAGATGCGTGGCAAGCCATCCAAAGCGGTGGGGAGTCTCTGCGATCAGGTACAGCACCTTTTTTTCATCGAGTGCGCTCCTATTAACCCTATTGATGTTGAAAAGTCCGTCGTTCAACACTGCAACCAGATTTCCGGCAACAATAAGCCTCGGAAGATACACCGCCTTGAGATTGCCGACCTTAGCTCTCGTTTCAATCCAACTAACGATGGAGTTCGCCAAGGTTTCCGCCGTTGCTGGACCCTGGAAGGAAAAGACATAAGTCGGAACCAACATTTCCCGCAAACGCCGCTCGTATGCATCGTCTGGATTCATCCCCTTCTGAACATACAGCTGCTTTACCTCGTCAAGAGTGTGCCGAAAACCGGTTCGTGGAAGCCGTTCTGAAACCGATGAACAGTTTTCAAATGCCTCGGCCACCTTATCTTTGGTTAAGCCGCTCTTGATCTCTACGGTGGCCAGGACTCCCTCCACAGGATACAGGCCGAGCATTCCATGTGACGAGAAATGCGGAAATCTCCCATCGAAGAGGATTACGTCAACTTGCCGAGAATCGTTCCCCACGGAGTCTATTACTTTTCCCGCTCCGAAATGGGTGACCGGGGGCAAGAAGGATTGCAAGACTCTCCGCGTGATGAATTCTCGCACGCTTCCGATCATCGTTCCATGTTCGAGCACTCCTGCGTGCTCAGCTTCGCGCTCAAGCACTGACTCGAGTCTGTTGAACCACTCAGCGGAGTTCATAATTTCGCCGCCTCCGAGAATGACTTCTAGCCCCCGAACCGATTATCCCAAGGCATGCCGAACGTCGCGGCGACGGCTTGGTTGGCGACTTTGCCGTCGATGATGTTGATGGCCCGGGCGATCGGCTTCAATGTTTCGGCGGCGGCTTGGATGCCGCGGTTGGCGATCTGCAAGACCCACGGGAGAGTCACGTTGCATAAGGCGTAGGTGCTGGTGCGGCCGACGGCGCCGGGCATGTTCGTCACGCAGTAGTGAAGCACCTGGTCGACGATGAACGTCGGCTCGCTGTGCGTCGTCGGACGGCTGGTCGCCACGCAGCCCCCTTGGTCGATCGCCACGTCGATGATCACGCTGCCCGGCTGCATCAGCTTCAAGTCGTCCGGCTCGATCAGTTGCGGCGCCTTGGCGCCGGGGATCAACACCGAGCCGATCACCAAGTCGGCCCGCGAAATCTGCTCGCGGATCGTGTGGCGGTCGCTGAACAGGCAATCGACGTTCGGCGGCATCACGTCGTCGAGATAACGCAGGCGGTCCATGTTCACGTCGAGCAAGCCGACATTGGCCCCGAAGCCGGCCGCCACTTTGGCCGCATTGGCGCCGACGACGCCTCCGCCGAGGATCGTGATTCTCGCGGGCGCCACGCCCGGCACCCCGCCCAACAGAATGCCGCGGCCCATCTGCGGCCGTTCGAGATACTTGGCGCCCTCCTGAATGCTCATCCGCCCGGCGACTTCGCTCATCGGAGTGAGCAGCGGCAATTGGCCGCGGTCGTCGCGCAGCGTTTCGTAAGCCACGGCCGTGACGCCCGAGGCCAGCACGGCCTCGGTCAGCTTGCGGTCGGCGGCGAAATGGAAATAGGTGAACACCACCTGGCCGGGCCGCAGCAGCGGCCACTCGGCCGGCAGCGGCTCTTTGACTTTGACGACCAGCTCGGCTTCGCCGAAAACTTCTTGCGAACTGCCGACGAGCCTGGCGCCGTGCGCGGCGTACATCTCGTCCAAAATGCCCGAGCCTAGCCCGGCGCCGGCTTCGACCAGCACGGTGTGACCGGCCCGCGAAAGCTCTTCGACGCCGACCGGCAATAGCGCCACGCGATATTCATCGCGTTTGATTTCCTTGGGCACTCCGACAATCAATGGTTCACCTCGTCGGCATCCTGCGGCAACTGCGGTTCGTCTCGATCCATAAGCTCGCGGCCCTCGGCGCGGGCGTCGCTTTCCGCCCGCTTATCGCTATCGGCGCCGGGCACCGCCCCTTCGCGGCGCCGCAGGTAAAGCTTGATCGGCACTTCGCCGAACGGCAGAAAATCTCGAAACACGCCCAGCAAATAGCGGCGGTAGTTGGCGCTGATCGCCTGCGGCGTGTTGCAGAACAGCACCAGCGTCGGCGGCTCGACGCCGACCTGCGTGGCGTAGTAAATCTTCGGCAGGCGATGCTTGTAGAGCGGCGGCGAATTCTTTTCGACGGCCGCCCGCAGCACGCGGTTCAAATCGGCCGTGCTCACGCGCTCGCGGGCCTGCTTGAACAGCATCTGCGAATGATTCAGCAGGGCCTTGACGTTCTTGCCGGTCTGTCCGGTGATGAAGGCGATCGGCACGTGGTGCATGGTGCGGAAGGTGTCTCGCAAGTAGGCGACCCACTTTTCGGTGGGCAGGCTGCCGGCGAACATGTCCCACTTGTTGACCACGAACACGCACGGCTTGTACTGCTCGGCGACGTAATCGCAAAGCTGCTTGTCGACCTTGCTGATCCGCTCGCTGGCGTCGAAGAACAGCAGCACCACGTCGGCCCGGCGAATGCTGCGCTGGGCGCGGTGGCTGCTATAGAAATCGATGTCGGTCGTCATGCTCTTGCCGCGGCGCAGGCCCGGCGTGTCGATGGCCGTGAAGGCTTTGCCGTCGAGCTCGAAGCGCACGTCGACGCTATCGCGAGTGGTGCCCGCCACCTCGCTGACGATCATCCGCTCGGCGTGGGCCAACGTGTTGACGAACGTGCTTTTGCCGGTGTTGCGGCGGCCGACGATGGCCACTTTCATGGCCGGCTCGGTCGGCGGCTCGCTGCCGTCGTGGTCGGGCAGCCGCTCGAAGATTTCGTCGAGCAGTTCCTGCCGCCCGCGGTTCTCGCGCGTGCTGACGCGCAGCAATTTTCCGCGGCCCAGCCGGTAGAATTCGTCGGCCTGCGAATCGAGCGAGGGGGCGTCGGTCTTGTTGGCGACGCAGAGCACCGGCGCGCGGGCGTATCGCAGCCGCCGGGCGACCTCTTCGTCGAGCGGCACGAGGCCGTCACGGGCGTCGACGACGAACAGCAGCAGATCGGCCGATTCGATGGCCGTTTCGATCTGCTCTTCGATGTGGCTGGTCAGGTTGTCGACGTCTTCGACCCCCATCCCGCCGGTATCGACCAGCTCGAAATAGCGATCTCCGATGCACATCAAATGCGTCAGGCGGTCGCGCGTGACGCCGGCGGTATCGTCGACGATGGCCACGCGCTTGTTCACCAGCCAATTGAACAAGCTCGATTTGCCGACGTTCGGCCGACCGACGATGACCACCTGGGGAACGCCCATGAAACGCACTCGATTTCGTTGCCAACTGGGCGAACCGCCCCATTTTCGCAAAAGCCGCTAACCTAGAATGATAGTTGAATCGTCCCGCGAGCGACAGCGGCGCCAAGGAAGTCTATACTGGGATGCGTCATTTTATGGTCGGCGGTCAACCTCGCCGAAATCGCGGCGGATTGCGGCACGAAGAAGCCCGCGGAAGGAACCGAAGCAACGTGACCGAAGAAACCTTCGACCTGCGGCAAGCCCGGCGCGCGGCGTTGCAAACTCTGGAAAGCCTCGAGCGGGCCGGCGTCACCCATGTACCGAAGCCGTCGGCCGCCGCGGCCAAGCTGGCCTTGGCGGCGGACGCGATCGAACCGCCGGGGCAAATCCCCGCGCAAATCTCGGCGCAAATCGAGACACAGAGCCTGGCGCAAACCGTGGAATCTCAAATGACGAAGCAAGCCGCGGGCGTCGCGCGGAGATCCACTTTGTCCAGCGGCGCCGAAGCGCCGGCGCCGCCCGCGAGCGATCGACCGACGGCCTTGCAAGTCATCGCCCGCGAAGTGGCGGCCTGCACGCGCTGCCACGAATTGGCGACGACGCGCACGCAGACGGTGTTTGGCGTCGGCAATCCGCAGGCGCGGCTGTGCTTCATGGGCGAGGCGCCGGGCGCCGACGAAGACCGCCAGGGCGAACCGTTCGTGGGCCGCGCCGGCCAGTTGCTGAACAAGATCATCGAGGCCTGCACGCTGCGGCGCGAAGACGTTTATATCTTGAACACGTTGAAGTGCCGTCCGCCCGGCAATCGCAACCCGCTGCCCGACGAGACGGCCAATTGCCGCGGCTTTCTCGACCGCCAGTTGGAGATCATTCGCCCCGAATACATCTGCTGCCTGGGGGCGGTCGCGGCGCAGGCCCTGCTGGCCACCGACGAGTCGATCGGGCGGCTGCGCAAGCGGTTCCACGACTACCACGGCGTTCGCGTGCTCTGCACGTATCATCCGGCATATCTCTTGCGGAACCCGGCCGCCAAGAAGGACGTTTGGGAGGACATGCAACTGCTGATGCGCGAGATGGGCATCGTGCTGCCGGGCAAGGCATGACCGCGCCAAGGCCGGCGATTGGCGAGTTGTTCGCGGAACTCGGCCTCGACCGGCAGCGGAGCGTGAAGGCCGACCGCAAATTTGGTTGGTCGCGGCGCCGCCAACTGCTATCCTTAAAGGGTTCGGACCTGCCTTTGTCGCGCAAGAGCCGTTCGGCGGCCGGCGCGGTTCCCACCCGACGCTTACGCTTTGTGAGGATGGCCAGGCAATGAAGCGCTTCGCTGCTTGGGAGCGGCCAATCTTCCGAGCATGGACCATGCTCGTTCTGGCGGCGCTTTTGTTGCCGGGCGGAGCCGCGGCCGACGAACCCTATGGCCGGTTCCAGTTCAGCGCGTCGGACCTCGATCATTGGGCGTTCAAGCCCGTTCGTCGCGTCGAACCGCCGCCGCTGGGCGATCCGCACTGGGTGCAAAATCCGATCGACGCCTTCGTCTTGGCCGAGTTGGAGAAAGCCGGGCTGAAGCCGGCGCCGCCGGCCAAGCGCCGCGTGCTGTTGCGGCGAGTCTATTTCGACCTGCTCGGACTGCCGCCGACGCCGGAAGAGCAGCAGCGGTTTTTGGATGACGACGCGCCCGGCGCCTTCGCCCGCCTGGTCGACGAGTTGCTGGCACGGCCCGAGTACGGCGAACGCTGGGGGCGGCACTGGCTCGACCTGGTGCGGTACGCCGAATCGAACGGCTACGAACGCGACGGCGCCAAGCCGAACGTCTGGCGCTATCGCGATTGGGTGATCGACGCCTTCAACCGCGATCTGCCTTACGACGAGTTCGTGCGAGAGCAATTGGCCGGCGATGAGTTGCCTGGCTCGAACGCCCGGATGCAAATCGCCACGACGTTCCTGCGGCTCGGCCCCTGGGACGACGAGCCGGCCGACCCGATGGTCGATCGCTACGATCAGCTCGACGACCTGGTCGGCGCCACGACCGCCGTATTCATGGCGCAGACGGTGCGCTGCGCCCGCTGCCACGATCACAAGTTCGAAATGTTCTCGCAGCGCGACTATTCGCGGCTGCTGGCCGTGTTCGAGCCGCTGAAGCGTCCGCAAGACGGCCGGGCCGATCTCGATTGGCCCGTCGGCACGGCCGAGGAACTGGCGGCGCATCGCAGCGCGATGGACCGCTGCGAGACGCAGCTTGTCGCGCTGCGCAAGCAGGCCGACGAGAGCGAGTCGACGATTTGCCGCCGGCTGGCCGAGGCCGGCGTGCTGCCCGCGCCCTCCAAGCTGGTTTTGCCCAGTTCGCGAGGAGCAGGACAACGCTGGCGCTATACGTTCGACCGGCCGGCCGCGGATTGGTTCGCCGCCGGTTTCGACGACTTCGCCTGGCCGACCGGCCCCGGCGGTTTCGGCACGAAGGGCACTCCCGAGGCCGTCGTGCGGACGGTCTGGGACGGCGAACACATTTGGCTGCGACGGCATTTCGAGCTTTCCGCGGAGTCGCTCACGGGCGAGCGCTTGGCCGAGCTTCGCTTGCTGGTGCATCACGACGATGAGGTCGAGATCTACCTCAACGGCGTTCCGGCCGCCGAGGCCGACGGGTTTTTGGTCGACTATCAGTCGCTAGCGATTTCGCCCGCGGCTTTGGCCGCGTTGCAGCCGGGCGACAACGTGCTGGCGGTGTACTGCCATCAAACGACAGGCGGGCAATATATCGACGTCGGCATCGTGGCCGAAGCTTCTGCCGCGGCGCTGGCCTCCGCCGCGCCGCCATTGCCGGCGGATGCGGTGGCCGCCTTTCAGACTCCGCCCGAGCGGCGCGGCAAAGAAGAGCAGGAGTTGGTCAAGAAATACCGCTCGAAGCTGCGCGGCCTGATCGCTAAAGCGGCGACCGCCGAGGAGCAGCTGCAAGTCGAAAGCCTGCGGCGGCATATCGAAGACGTCGAAGCCGAAATGCCCCCGCAGCTTCCCAAGGCGTACATCTGGACCGAAACGGGCGTCGACGTGCCGGTGACGCAGGTCTTCCATCGCGGCAATCCGCGCGATCCGCGCGGCGAGGTTGGCCCCGGAGTGCCGGCGATCTTGGTAGATTCCGCTCTTCCGCCGCCGACCCCGACCGAGCGCAGCAGCGGCCGGCGCCGGCAACTGGCCGATTGGCTGGTGCGGGCGGACAATCCGCTCACGGCCCGCGTGATGGTCAACCGCATCTGGCAGCACCATTTCGGCGACGGGCTCGCCGGCAGCGAGAGCGATTTCGGCGTGATGGGCGAAGCGCCGACGCACCCCGAGCTGCTCGATTGGCTGGCCAGCGAATTCGTCGCGCGCGGCTGGAGCATGAAGCGGATGCACCGTTTGATGCTGCTTTCGAGCGCGTATCAAATGTCGGCAGCGGCGAATGCGGCGGCCGAACAAAAAGACCCGAGCGGCGAATTGCTCTCGCGCTGGAGGCCGCGGCGGCTGGAAGCCGAGGCGATCCGCGATGCGGTGCTGGCCGCCAGCGGTCAGTTGAACCGCGAGCGCGGCGGGGAAAGCGTCTTTCCGGCGATTTCTCCCGGCGTTCTGGCCAGTCAATCGCGGCCGGGCAACGGCTGGGGCAATTCGCCCGCCGAACAAGCCGCGCGGCGGAGCGTGTACGTGTTCGTCAAGCGGACCTTGCTCGTGCCGGAATTGGAAGTGCTCGATTTTCCGGACACCAACGGCAGTTGCGAGCAGCGGCAAGTTTCGACCGTCGCCCCGCAGGCGCTGACCTTGCTCAACGGCGATTTCATGCAGGAAGCCGCGCGCCGTTTCGCCGGGCGGTTGGCCGTCGAAGCGCCCGATGCGGCGCGACGCATCGAGCGGGCCTATTTGCTCGCACTTTCTCGCCCGCCGAACGATGCGGAGCGGGCGGCGGTGCTGGAATTTCTCGCGAAACAAGAGCGGCAAATCCGCGCCGACCTGGTCGCCGCCGGCCAGATCAACGCCGAACAGGGCGCCGCGGGCGAGCAGCCTGACGGCGCCGCGCAACAGGCGCTCGAAGCGTTTTGCCTGGTATTGTTGAATACGAACGAGTTCGCGTACTTGCCGTGAGAGCGAGCGCAATGTCAAGAGCTTACGAACCACGGATTTCACGGATGACACGGATATTTAATTGAAAATCCGTGTCATCCGTGGCTAAACACCGAGGATTCAATAACGCATGAACCACAACGCCAACGGTCTGAATGTCAACCGTTCCGCGCTCCATTCGCTCGCCCGCCGAGAATTCCTGTTTCGCGCCGGCTCCGGCTTCGCCGGCACGGCGCTCGCCTGGCTGCTGGCTCGCGATGGATTCTTCGAATCGCCATCCTTCGGCGCCGAAGGAGCCGCGCCGCCGCTGGCGCCGAAGCCGCCGCACTTCGCCCCCAAGGCCAAGTCGTGCATCTTCCTGTTCATGTACGGAGGTCCGAGCCAGGTCGACTTGTTCGACCCCAAGCCGGCTTTGGTCAAGCATCACGGCCAGCCGATTCCGAATCTCGACCAAGACCCGTTGTTCAAGGTCCGCAACCCAGGCACGCTCTTGGCCAGCACGCACGCTTTCCCCAAGTGCGGCCAATCGGGGCTGGAAATCTCCGATCTGTTTCCGCACCTTTCGCAGTGCGCCGACGACATGGCGGTGATTCGCTCTTGCCACGCCGACAGCTTCGCCCACGGCTCGGGCTTGTTGCAGATGAACACCGGCTTCATCCGGCAAGGCTATCCGAGCCTCGGCTCGTGGGTGACTTACGGCCTGGGCACGGTCAACCACGATCTGCCGGCTTACGTCGTGTTTCTCGATCATCGCGGCGGGCCGATCGGCGGGGCGCCCAACTGGAGCGCGGGCTTCATGCCGGCCACCTACCAGGGCACCCAGTTCCGCACGCAAGGCGATCCGCTGATCGATTTGAAGCCGCCCGCCCGCATCACGCGCGCGCAGCAGCGCGGGCAGCTCGATTTGCTCAGGCAGTTGGGCGAACTACAGCCCGACTCGCTGCCGCAGCAATCGGAGCTGCAAGCCCGGCTCGACACCTACGAGTTGGCCTTTCGCATGCAGGCCGAAGCGCCCGAGGCCGTCGACCTGGCGCGCGAGACCGCCGCCACGCGGATGCAATATGGGCTGGACGATCCGCAGACCGAGCGTTTCGGCACGCGCTGCCTGATGGCCCGGCGGCTGGTCGAGCGGGGCGTGCGGTTCGTGCAGGTCTACGGCGGCGGCGGGCACAGCGACCAGAACTGGGACGCCCACGGCGACGTCAACAAGAACCACGAACTGCACTGCATGGAGACCGATCAGCCGATCGCCGCGCTCTTGACCGATCTGAAGCAGCGGGGCCTGTTGGACGAGACGCTGGTGGTCTGGGGCGGCGAGTTCGGCCGCACGCCGACCGCGCAGAACGGCAAAGGCCGCGACCACAACCCGCGAGGTTTTTCGATGTGGATGGCCGGTGGCGGCGTCAAGGGGGGCCAGGCTTACGGCGCCACCGACGAGTTCGGCTTCGCGGCGGTCGAGAACAAGGTCCACGTTCACGACATCCACGCCACCATCTTGCACCTGATGGGCATGGACCACGAGCAGCTCACCTATTTTCATAATAGCCGGCAGATGCGGCTCACCGACGTCGAAGGCCGCGTGGTGCAAGAGTTGTTGGGATGATTCGTCCAGGCGAGCGGCCGGCGTGCGCCGGCTGGCGGCTCTCAAACCCGGCGGCTGACGCAGCCGGCTCGCCGGTTGTTTGGAAGAGCGGCCAGAACAATCGGAAATTGCTTTGCCACTCTCACCCGCCGCCGATGGCCGGCAAGAAGTGAATCTCGCTCGCCGGGCCGACCTTGGCGGCCAACCCGCGATTGGTGAAGGCGCCGTCGATCGAGACAGCCAAACCCGGCGCCAGCGCGCCCGCGTGCTGCAAGCGAGCCGCGATGCCGGGATGCGCCGCGTCCAGGTTGGCGATCACTTGCCCCAAGCTCTCGCCGGCCGCTTCCACCCGGTCCGCCCCGCCGGCGAGCGAACGAAGCTGGGCGGGGATGAAGACGAGGGCCATGATCGCGGGTTCCGGGTCGCGGGTTTCAGGTTCCAAGTTCCAGGTTTCAGGTTCCGGAAGACAAGCCGCCGACGGTTCCTGCAACCTGGAACTTGGAACCTGCAACCCTATCGCCGCATCGCCGCCCAGACCTTCGGCGGCGACATGGGCAGCTCGCGCAAGCGCACGCCGATGGCGTGATAAATCGCGTTGGCGATCGCCGCGGGCGGGCAGACGATCGGCGTCTCGCCGACGCCGCGCACTCCGTAAGGATGCGCGGGGTTGGGCACTTCGACGATCAACGTGTCGATCATCGGCAGATCGAGCGCGGTCGGCATGCGGTAGTCGAGATAGCTGGCGTTGCGCATCCGGTTCTGATCGTCGAAGAAGTATTCTTCGTTCAGCGCCCAGCCGATGCCTTGCACGCTGCCGCCTTGCATCTGGCCCTCGACGTAGCTGGGGTGGATCGCCTTGCCCGCGTCTTGAATGGCCGTGTAGCGCAGGATCGTGACCTTGCCCGTCTCGGGATCGACCTCGACGTCGACGATGTTCGTGCCGAAGCCGTTGGTCGGGCCTTGCGGATCGACGCTGGCCCGGCCGATCACCGGGGCGCCCAACTCATGCAGCTTGCCGGCCAACTCCTTGAACGAAATGCTCTTGTTCTTGTTATTGTCCTTGTCCGTGGCGGGGGCCTTGAAGGCGCCGTCGTCGAACGTGACGTCTTCTGGGCTGCACTCCCAGAGCGTGGCGGCCCGCTCGGCCATCTGCCGGCGGATGTCGAGGCCGACGTGATACGCGGCCAGCCCGGTGGCGAACGTCACGCGGCTGCCGCCCGTGACGTCGGTGTAGCCGACGCTGTCGGTATCGGCCACCTGCGGATGGACATCTTCGGCGGCGATGCCCAGCGTTTCGGCCAACTGCATGGCGATGCTGGTCCGCGTGCCGCCGATGTCGGTCGAGCCTTCAACCAACGTCACCGTGCCATCGGGGTTCACGCTGGCCGAGGCGCTGCTCTTCATGCCGATGTTGAACCAAAAGCCCGCCGCGATGCCGCGGCCGCGGTTCTTGCCCGTCAGCGGCGCCTTGTAGTGCGGGTGGTTGCGCGTGGCTTCGAGCGTTTCGATCAGGCCGATCTTCGGATAGTCGGGCCAGCCGACGCGCTTGGCGCCTTCCTTGACGGCGTTCTTCAGCCGCAGCTCGATGGGGTCGATCTTCAATTGTTCGGCCAGTTCATCGACGACTTGCTCGGCGGCGAAAGCGGCCTGCGTGGCGCCGGGCGCCCGGTAGGCGGCCGTCTTCGGCTTGTTGAGCACCACATCGTAGCCTTCGACGCGATAGTTGGGAATGTCGTAGCAACTGAAGACGCACATGCACCCGGGGCCGATCATGCCGCCGGGATACGCGCCGGCGTCGTAAGCCAGCCAAGCGTGGCCGGCGACGATCCGGCCGTCTTTCTTGGCGCCCAGCTTCACGCGCACGAACGAGCCTGGCGTGGGGCCGGTCCCCTCGAAGACTTCCGCCCGCGTCATCGACATCTTCACCGGCCGGCCGCTCTTGCGGCTCAAGATCGCGCACACCGGCTCCAGATAGACCGGAATCTTGCCGCCGAAGCCGCCGCCGATTTCGCACGGCACGACCGTCACTTGCGAAATCGGAATCCGCAGCAATTCGGCCGTCTGCTGCCGGGCCGTGAAGGCGCCTTGCGTGACGGTCCAGACCGTCAGATGTCCGTCGTGGTTCCACAGCGCCGTCGAAACGTGCGGCTCGATATAGCCTTGATGCACCGAGGCCGTCTTGAACTCGCGCTCGATCACCACGTCGGCCGAAGCGAAGCCTTTTTCCAAATCGCCCGCCTCGAACAGCAGATACTTGCTGGAGTTGCTCGGCTTGTCGCTCACTCGCTGGCCGAGCATGTCTTCGGTGTGAACGTCGGGATGCAGCAGCGGCGCGTCGGGCTTCATCGCGTCGAGCACCCAAGTGACCGATGGCAGCGGCTCGTATTCGACCACGATCAGCTTCGCCGCCTCTTCGGCCACGTGCGGGCTGACGGCCGCGACGGCCGCCACGGCATGCCCTTTATAAAGCGCCTTGTCGTGGGCCAGCACGTTGGCGCCCAGGTGAGCCAGGTTCACGCGGCCTTCGCCCAGGTCGGCCCATTTGTCCTTCAAGTCGGGCAAGTCGGCGGCCGTTGCCACCGCATGCACGCCGGGCAGTTTTTCGGCGGCCGAAGTGTCGATCCGTTTGATCCGCGCGTGGGCGTGCGGGCTGCGCACGATTTTACCGTGCAACATGCCGGAGAGTTGCACGTCGTTGCCATAGACGGCCCGGCCGGTCACCTTGTCGGCGCCGTCGTGGCGAATCGGCCGGGTGCCGATCACCTTGTACGGCTTGGCGGCGCCATTTCCATTGCCGCTGCCATTGCTTGGCGGGGACGCGGCGGCGGCCTCTTTTTCTTTTCGCGTATCGGTAGCCATCAGGCGGAGGCCTCCTGCAAGTTCTTGGCGGCGTCTTGCACGGCGCGGACGATCTTGTCGTAGCCCGTGCAGCGGCAGAGATTGCCAGCCAGTTCGAAGCGGATTTCGTGTTCGGTCGGGTTCGGTTTGCGGTCCAACAGCGCCTTGGCGCCGACGATGAAGCCGGGCGTGCAGATGCCGCACTGCAAGGCGGCGTTCTCCAAAAAGCACTGCTGGATCGGGTGCAGGCGGTTGTCTTCGGCGATGCCTTCGATCGTGGTGATCGAGGCGCCTTCGATCTCGACGCCCAGCACCAGGCAGCTATTCACCGGCACGCCGTCCAGCAGCACCGTGCAGGCGCCGCAGTTGCCGTTGTTGCAGCCTTCCTTCGAGCCGGTCAATTGCAGCACGTCTCGCAGCACTTCCAGCAGGCTTTGGCGGTTCTCGCACAAAAACTCGACCGGTTCGCCGTTGATCGTCGCGGAAACATGGGCTTTCTTGGTCACGTTCTGCCTTTCTTAGTCTTTCCTCTCTGTGTCCTCCGTGTCTCTGTGGTGAAATCTTCCGGAGTGAATTTCATCACAGAGGCACGGAGAGCACAGAGTTTTTTTCTTGATTGACGGATCAGCCGCCCCGCGCCCGCTCGACGGCCCCGGCCAAGGCGCGCTCGGTCATCACGCCGACCAGGTGAACGCGATATTCGGCCGGGCCGCGCATGTCGCTGATCGGCTTGGCCAGCTTGCGGGCCAGCTTGCCGGCTTCGGCGAACGTCTCCTGTCTGGCGGGCTTGCCGGCCAGCCATTCGCCGGCTTCGGTCGCCGCAAGCGGCGTCGGCGCCACGGCGGCCAGGCCGATGCGGGCCGCTTCGATCGTGTCGCCTTTGGCGTTCAACCGCAGCCAGGCCCCGACGCCGACCACGGCGATGTCCATTTCGTTGCGCGGAATGAACCGCAAGTAGCGCGAGCCGCCGTGCGCGACGGGCGGCGCGAAGTCGAGCGAGATCAAAAACTCGCCGCGGCCCAGCACGTTCTTGCCCGGCGCCGTGCAGAATTCGGCGACCGGCACGCTGCGGCGCCCGCTCGGGCCGGCGATCTGGCACACGGCGCCGAGCGCGATCAGCGAGGGGATCGAATCGGCTGCGGGCGACGAGTTGCACAAGTTGCCGCCGATGCTGGCCCGGCTCTGAATCTGCCAGCCGCCGATGATCCGCGCCGAATCGGCCAGGGCCGGGTAGGCCTTGGCGATTTGCTCGTCGCCGTAAATCTTATAGCACGGCGTGCCGGCGCCAAGCTTCAAGCCGGTCTTCGGGCTGAAGGAATACGCCACCAACTCGGGGATTTTCTTGACGTCCAGCACGAGATCGGCCTCGCGCATGCCTTCGCGGAGTTGGACGAGAAGATCGGTGCCTCCGGCCAGAATTTTGGCCTTCGGCCCGCGTGCGGCCAGCAAGCTGACGGCCTCATCGACCGTGCTGGCGGCCGCGTATTCGAAGTCTTTCAAGGTGAGCGGTTCCTGGTAGCCGAACCATCGAAGCGTGGAACGAGTCGGGCAAAATCGGCTTGGGGCCGAACACGAACAATTTGAAGCCTTGCCCGGCGGCCTGTCAAGCGAGCCGTAGAGCAAGCTTCTCGCTTGCTTGCTTCCGAAGCGAGTCTATGTTTCCAGGGCACAAGCGAGGACGCTTGTGCTACGGGCTTTCGGCGACCGCGGCGCGCCAATCCGAAAGCTGAACATCAACGCCCAGGGCGTGAAGCCGGTCGGCGATGACATTCAAAGACGTCGCGGACGGTATGCCAAGTCGCTTCGCGGACGCGTACTTTGGCGTCACGATCATCAGCCCGAACGAGAAATCGTTGTCCGCCTCGCCCGGCCGTAAGATCTGGATTCGCTTCAACTCTCGCACGTTCCATTGGCGCATGCCGGTGATCCAATGGATCGGCCCCCCAAAATACATGAATGCGCCCATGCATACCAGGCCGCTGTCGGTCACCGACACGTTGCGTTGGAGATTGGGAACCTCGAACAGCGCGAGGAACACGGCGCCGATCAATGCCGGCATCAGGAGTTTTCCCGCAACGCCGAATTTCGGACCGTTCGGCGAGCCGTTCTCCATGTGAAGCAGAACGGCGAACAGCACGTAAACGGCGATGAAAAACAACGCGCGCACGATCCAAGCGGTTCGACTCGATGCGCGTAGTGCGAAGAACCACGGTTCCGGCCAAGTCAACTCGGCGCTCGCAGGCGACGAAAACATCTCGCGACCTCCAGCATGCGTTTGATATAAGGCCCCACGCTCATCGGGGAATTTGATACTCGGCCAATGCGCGCTGCAAGAGGGCAAGCGCCCCGTTTTGACAACAGGAATCGTACGACCATGAATTCGCCTGACCAAACGGCGTGGACCGTGGTTCTAATCGGCGGCCATGATGGACGAGCGCCGGCGCAACGGTTAGGCTGAGAACCTCGCTTAAACGAAATACGGCTCCGCGGCGGAATCCATGGGTGGTTCTAGCGGCAGGGGCAATGGGGCAGTGCGTTTTTTGAGGCATTGCACGGCAACTGAATGTCGGGATTGACCGTCCGGTTCCGCATCGGGAAAAAGAGAAGCCTTCTGAAGCATTCATTTGCCGTGTAGATGCCTTGTAAACGCACCGTAGTTCCGCCAAAAAGCATAAATCCTCGCTAGAGTCCGATGGGGAGCCCGAAATCTAGATCCCCGAAGGCCATGAGCATGACAATCTCGCGCCGCTTGCGCTCCCTCTGCCGCGCGTTGCTGTACGCCGCACTCGGCGCCGGCGGCTTTCCGACTCTTGCCGCCGCAGCCGACGCCACGCAACCGAATATCGTGTTCTTTCTCGTGGACGATCTCGGCCGCCACGATCTCGGCTGTTACGGCAGCACGTTTTATGAAACGCCCCATCTCGACCGCCTGGCGCGGGAAGGCGCGAGGTGTACCGCCGCCTACGCCGCTTGCCCGGTCTGCTCGCCGACGCGGGCCAGCATCATGTCGGGCCAATGGCCGCAGCGCACCGGCGTGACCGATTACATCGGCGCCGCGGCGCCGGAAAAGTGGAACCGCAACACGAAGCTGCTGCCCGCCGCCTATGCCGATCGCTTGGGGCTCGACGAACCGACGCTCGCCAAAGCGCTGAAGGCCGCCGGCTACGCCACGTTCTTCGCCGGCAAGTGGCATCTCGGGCCGGAAGGCTGGTGGCCGGAGAACCAGGGCTTCGACATCAATCGCGGAGGCGTCACGCGCGGCGCGCCGAACGCCGGAGGCAAATATTTTTCGCCCTACGGCAATCCGCGGCTGCCCGACGGCCCGCCGGGCGAACATCTGCCCGATCGCCTGGCGAGGGAAACGGCGAAATTCATCGAGGACAACCGGCAGCGGCCCTTTTTCGCCTACTTCGCCCTCTATTCCGTCCACACGCCGCTGATGGCCCGCGACGATCTGCAGAAAAAATACGAAGCGAAGCGGCGGCGGCTGGGCCTCGAACCGAAGTGGGGCCGCGAGGGCGAGCGCGACGTGCGGCTGGTGCAGGAGCACGCCGTCTATGCCGGCATGGTCGAAGCGATGGACCAGGCCGTGGGCAAAGTGCTCGACAAACTCGACGAGTTGGGCCTCGCCGAGAACACGCTGGTGATCTTCACCAGCGACAACGGCGGACTATCGACGAGCGAGGGCTGGCCGACGTCGAACCTGCCGCTGCGCGGCGGCAAAGGCTGGATGTACGAGGGAGGCGTCGGCGAGCCGCTGTTGGTGCGCTGGCCCGAGGTGGTGAAAGCAGGTACGGTCGTCGATACGCCGGTCAGCAGTCCCGACTTTTTCCCCACGCTGCTCGAAGCGGCCGGCGCCAAGCCGCACCCTGGCCAAACGCTCGACGGGCAGAGCCTGATGCCGCTCTTCAAAGGCGGCGAGTCGCCCGAGCGGGCCTTGTTCTGGCATTACCCGCACTACGGCAATCAAGGCGGGGCGCCCGGCGCCGCCATTCGCCGCGGAGATTGGAAGCTGATCGAATGGCTCGAAGACGGCCGGGCGGAGTTGTTCGATCTCGCCGCCGATCCGGGAGAGCAGATCGACCTGGCCGCCGAGCAGCCCGAGCGCGTCGCGAAACTGCGGGCCGAACTGCACGACTGGCAGCGCGAAGTCGGTGCGAAATTTCCGGCGCCGAACCCGGCCTACGACCCGGCTAAGCCCAGCGGCCGGGCGGCGCGAAAGTAGCAGGCACGCTCCGCGTGCCGTAAGCGCTTCACGCACGGCGCGCTTCAGAAGATCTCGGATCGCCGAGATGGCGCCATCGCAGCTGCTGTTACGGCACGCGGAGCGTGCCTACTACGTTGGGGCGACTACAGGTGAAATCCGCAAGCAATGCGACCATCAAGAATATTGACGGGCGGCTTGACGCTTGGTTGCAGCGAGCGGCGAGTCGGACCAGAATTGGTTCGCGAGCGGTCGGGCAGAAGCGGGACGCTTGTGCTAAAAATTCCTCTCCCTTTGGGAGAGGGTGAGGGAGAAACGCCTCATCAACACGCCCTCACCCCGGCCCTCTCCCAAAGGGAGAGGGCGTTCTCGGATAGACTCTACGCAAAGCCAATATTATTCAGCTCTTGGAGATTCCCATGAAATTCGCGCTCCTCTCCTTACTCGCGATCGCCGGCTGTCTCGCGTTCGGCGTTTCGCCCGCGGCCGCCGGGCCGTTTCAAGCCGGCGCCGCGACGAGCAATATCACGCCGCGGTTGGGAGGCGAGATCATCGGCGGCTTCGCGCCGTTTCCCTCGACGCACGTTCACGACGAACTGCACGCGCGCTGCCTGGTGCTCGACGACGGCCAGATGCGGCTGGCCTTGGTCGTGTGCGATTTGCTGGGCGTCGATCACCTGGTCAGCGTTGAGGCCCGCCGGCTGATCGACGAAAGCATCGGCCTGCCGCCCGAACGAGTGCTGATCAGCGCCACGCACACGCATTCGGCGTCGAGCGCGCTGGGGCAGGACCGCTTCAAGGCCGATCAGAAGCTCGACGATTACCAGCAATTCGTGGCCCGGCGCATCGCCGACGGCGTCCGCCGCGCGGCCAACAACCTGCGGCCCGCCGAGATCGCCTTCGGCACGGCCGAGGCGCCCGAGCACGTCTTCAATCGCCGCTGGCACATGAAGCCGGGTACGGTCCCGCCGAATCCGTTCGGCGGCCTGGACCAGGTGAAGATGAATCCGCCCGCGGGCAGCCCCAACCTGGTCGAACCGGCCGGCCCGACCGATCCGACGATTTCCTTGATCGCGGTGCGCGAGCCGGACGGGCGCCCGATCTCGGTCTTCGCCGCCTATAGCCTGCATTACGTCGGCGGCGTCGGCGCCGGGCACGTCTCGGCCGATTACTACGGCATGTTCTGCCAGGAATTGGCGCGGCTGCTCGACGCCGAGCATCAAGATCCGCCCTTCGTGGCGCTCATGGCCAACGGCACGAGCGGCGACATCAACAACATCAACTTCCGCGAGCCGCGCCCCCGGCAGCCGCCCTACGCGCAGATGCGGCTGGTCGCCGACGACGTCGCGGCCAAGGTCCGCGCGGCGATGGAGAAGCTGGAATACCGCGATCAGGCCCGGCTCGACTCGCGGTATCGAGAACCGATTGTCGGCTGGCGCCGGCCCACCGACGAGCAACTGCAATGGGCGAAGGAAACGCTCGCCGGCGCCGAAAAGACGCCGGGCAAGGTCGATCTTTCGGCGATCTACGCCGAGCGGACGCTGCGGATAGCCGAGCACGCCGAGACGGCCGCCGTGCCGCTGCAAGTGTTGCGGATCGGCGACGTTTGCCTGGGGACGATGCCTTGCGAAGTGTTTTGCGAGATCGGCTTGGAGTTCAAAGAGCGTTCGCCGCTGAAGCCCGCCTTCATGGTCGAGTTGGCCCACGGCTACCTGGGCTATCTGCCGACGCCGCGCCAGCACCGTCTCGGCGGCTACGAAACATGGCTCGGCACCAATCGTCTCGAGCCCGCCGCTTCCGACAAGCTGCTCGGCGAGTTGTTGGAGATGGCCGCGGAAGTGGCACGGCCGTAGAGCAAGCGTCCCCGCTTGCTCATCGAAATCGCGCTTTGCACGGCACAAGCGGGGACGCTTGTGCTACGGGCGGGGCTTGACCTCGACGTCGCCCAGTTCGACCGTCTCGGCCGACTCGGGCTTGAAAACCTTGATCGTGACTTTTTGGGGCCGCTCGCTCTTGTCGTCCCCGTCGGCGGCGACGTCGATGAAATACTCCTCGCCGGGCACGAATCCGTCCAGTTCGAACTCGCCGCGGGCGTCGGTCGCCGCCTGGCGGAAGAACGTGTGCATGAACTGCTCGAATTGCAATCCAAAGTCGATCCGCCGCTTCGCCAGCGGTTTACCGGCCGCATCGACCAGCCGGCCTCGCGCGGAAGCCGTGGGAACCAGCTGAATCACGCGCAGCGAGTCGTCGGGGCCGATTTGCACGATCGCCCCCAAGCGCCCGTCGGCGCTCAACGCCTGCAAGACCATCTTGGCAGGCGTCCGTTCGACGCGGAACGTGCCGTCGGCGCCGCTGGCGGCGGAAATGAATCCCCCTGGTCCGCCCAGCGGAGTACCTAATATTTTCACGTCCTTCAGCATCTGCGACGGCGCCGACTTCAACACCACCTGCCCGGCAAACTCCACGCGGTCGGGCCGTTGGGCGTAGAGATTCAACTCCACTTCGGCCTGGTCGGCGATCACGAACTTGGGCGGCTCGACGCCGCTCGGTCGCATCAGATAGTAGCGACCCGGCCCGGCGAAGAACTCGAACTCGCCTTGCTCGTCGGTGATCGCCTGGCGGACGATCCGCGGCTGGATCGACTTGCGATCGTCTTTCGGGTTCGGCAGCCTCTCGGCCTCGGGCAGCCGCAGATGTTCATCCTCTTCGCGGTACATGTAGAGCGCCATGTATTGGCCGGCGAGCGGCCGATCGTCGCCGGCCATCGCCGCGCGTCCATAGACCCGCGTCGCTTTTTCGAGCACAAGATTCACGTCGTCGAGCGGCCGGGCCAATCGCACGACTCGCGAGGCCGGTGGACTGGCCCAGCGATCGAGCGCGGCCGCGAACAGGCAGAATTGGTCGGGGTGGACGCGAATCTCGAAGCGGCCGTTTTCGTCGGTTCGGATCGATTCATTGAAGCTGTCCGTCTGGTAGCCGTTGCCCGCCACGTCGACCACGGCCCCCGCCGCCGGACGCCCGTCGGCAAACGTCACTCGTCCGGCCACCGGCGTCATCGGCAACAACGTCGCCGTCAATTCGTTGGTGGCCGATTGCGGATTGAAAATCACTCGCTCCGCGAGAACGAAGCCATCACGACGGGGCCAAAAGATGACATCGCCCATGACGTCCTCGGGGATGATGCGAAATTCGGCGCGGCCGTCGTCGTCGGTCGACATTTGAAACCAATCCGCGCCGCTGACGTTGAGGTGACCGCCCTTTTTCGGCTTCTCGAAGAACCAGGGATAGACCCGCGCGTCAGCCATTGGGCGTCCTTGTTCGTCCGCCACGCGCACCGTGACGGGTCGCACGCCATTGAGCGTCAGCATCAAATCGTCGCGATGATCGGGCGGCAGCTTGTAGGGATCGCTGAGGGGCTTATCCGCGCGGCGATAGATGAAGTAATCGAGCCCGACGCCGGACTTGGCGGCCATCACGTACTACATCTCCGCGTCGGCCGGCACGCGCAATACGGCTTTGCCCGCAGCGTCGGTTTCAACCTCGTCGAGGACATCGAACGACTGGCTCTGCGCCTCCGCCCAGGCCCCGGCGACCGGCCGCTGCCGGTCGTCGACCACGGTAATGGGAATCTCCCGCGCCGGTCGCAGCACAAGTTTGATCTCGGGCGGGCGGCGCTCGGCATCCGCCAGTGGGGCGCCGCTGATCTGGTAAAACGCCTGTCGCGCTGCTTCTTCGCTCATGGCACGAAGCGTGAGCACTCCTCCGCGTTTCTTTTGCAAAGTCAACTCGAAGCCGCCGTCAGCGGCCGATCGCGTCGACGGTCGAGCACCGTACACAAGCGCCTCGACCTGGGCGCCGGCGACGCCCCGCCCCTGTTCGTCGACGACTCGACCGGCGAAGCGCAGCAACTCGCCGACCAGTTTGGCCTTTGGGGCTTCGTCCTCCTTTGCGGCCGTCGAAGCTTTGGCGGTTCGAGCGGCGTCGTCCGGCGCCCCGCCGGCCTGCGACGACGCCAAGGGGCTGACGATCCCGCCGATCAAGCCCACGCCGAGCATTGTCATCGCCAGCAACCAACCGGCCGAGCGGCCGACGGGATCTCTCCGCCGCTGGCGCGACAGAATCGCGCGGATGCGGCGCTCGAATCCGCGACAGCCGGCCATCGCCACCGCCGAGGCCGGCGGGGCGGGATGGCGCCGGCTCAGTTGCTCCGCGAAATCCAACAGCACGCGCGCATAGCCGGCGGCCGGCTGGCCCGCCGCGAGCGCCCAATCGTCGCAGGCCGCCTCGCGCTCGACGCGCATCCGCCAGGCCGCCAGCCAGGCCAGCGGATGAAACCAATAGATTGCGCACGTCGTGCGAGCCAACAATTGCCAAGCCACGTCGCGGCGCACGACGTGGGCCAGTTCGTGCGCCAAAGCCGCGGCCAGATGTCCCGGCGGCCAGTCGCGCCAGCCGCACGGCAGGATGATCGCCGGCCGCCGCCACCCGATGCACAGCGGCGAAACGGCGGCCTCGCTTTCGCGCAACTGGACCGCAGCGAGTTTCCCGCCGTCGGGAAGCAAGCCGCGAAGCATGTCGCGGCACTGATCGTCGTGGATGGTGGTCGCACTTTGCACGAGGCGCCGGGCCGCGAGCATCGAGCGCGCCGTCCAGACAATCGCCAAAACGGCCGGCGCCGCCCAGAAAACCAAAAGACCGAGGCGTGCTATTTGGGGAGCGGACATCTCGGGCAGCGAACCGCTTGAACTCTGCGCCGTCGTCGCGCGGCTCGGCCCGATAGGCGCCGCACTTGTCGGCGCCTCGGCGAGCGGCTTCTCGCCGATAGGCTCGTGGCGCAAAGCGCCTTGCGAGTAGGCTTCGCCCGTGCGGGCGGCCGTTGGCGAAACGTTCCGCGTTGCAACGTCGGAAGTTCCCAGATCGATCCAGCCGGTTCGCAACTCGGGGAGCCCCGCGGTCAACGCCGGCAGTGCGAGCGCGGCGATGACGCTCAGCGCCCAGATTCGGTGCCGCATCGCGGCCGATGCGGTTCGCAGCAAACACGCGACCGCCGCCGCCGCGAGCCACACGATCGTGACCGAACACAGAACCCGCACCGTCCAGGGCGCCCAAGCCGCATCGGCCGCCCGTAGCACAAGCCTCCCCGCTTGTGCCTGTGCAAGAAGCTGACTGAGGATCATCGCTTGTTCTCCTTTGGTTTGGGGGAACGTTCGGCGTCGGCTTCATCGATCAGTTGCCTGATCCGCGATAAGTCTTCGTTCGTGAGCTTGCCCGCCCAGCCGTCGACCAAGGCCGCGACCGCATCGGCGGGCTGGTCGGCGAAAAAGTTCTGCACCAGGTTCCGCAGCGCCGAGCGGCCGGTTTTATGCTTGGGCGCCGCCGGGCGGTACAGGTAGCGTTTGCCCTCTTGCCGGAATCGCACCACGCCCTTGTCGGCCAGCAAATTGAGCATGCCGCGGACGGCCGAATAGGTCGGCGGTTCGGCGATCGCCGCACGGACCTCGGCTACCGAGGCTTCGCCCAGACGATACAGCGTCTCGACGATCTGCCGCTCGCGTTTGCCGAGTTCGAGAG
>DATNEC010000399.1:0-2408 GCA_035606815.1 Pirellulales bacterium | reverse complement strand
ATGTGGCGGCTCAAATTCACACCGGACGTGGTTTCGCCGCTGCTCGTAGACGACATCGTTTACCTGATGAAGGACGGCCCGCTGTACGCCATCGATGCCCGGACCGGCACCACGATTTACCAGAAATCGCTGGAAGCCAAGCAGCGCGTCTATCGCGGCAACATGGTCTATGCCGACGGCAAGATTTACATCGTCGGCGTGGAAGGCGTCGGCGTGGTGGTCGAGGCCGGACGAAAGTTCAAGCAGCTGGCCGCCAACGAATTGAAGGAGAAAACCTACGCCTCGCCGGCCATCTCGAATGGACGCATTTACATCCGCACCTGGGGCCATCTCTATTGCATCGGGACGAAGTAAAGGCGAGCCGGGAGCGTGAGCGACCGGAGTTTTCGAACAAGAACTCCGGTCGCTGACGCTCCCGGCTCGCCATGCGGTTAAGAAATGCCGTCGCCCTCTTCGTCGCGCGTTTCCAGCTTGAACGGCTGCCAGACGTGCGGGCGGGCGAGCGGCTCGATGTGCAGCACCTCTTCCCCTTTTTGAAATACCCGCACCGAACCGCTCGACTGGCTCACGGCAAAGGCGATCGCCGTCGTCACCTTGCTGATGCCGGCCGCGGCCATGTGCCGGCTGCCGAACCCCTTGCGCATGGTGACGCCGTCGGCACGCGCGCTCAAATGAAGGCAGGCGGCCTCGGCGATGCCGTCGCGGCCAATCAAAATGGCCCCGTCCAACTTGGCGATCTCCTTGATCTGTTCGCGAACGTCGCGGTTGCGAATGTCGCGTTCGGCGCGGGTGTAGCCGCGAAACGGGTTGAAGTTCTGGAAGCGGGAATGGCCGAGCACTTTGCGGGTGTCGCCGACGACCAGGATGGTGCCGACCGGCTGGCCTTCGCGGCCTTCGCGGCCGATCTCCGTGGCCAAATCAACCACGCCGCGAAGCACGTCGATAGGGACCGTGCGGCCGAGCACGCGCAGGTCTTGCGAAGTCATCCGTTCGAGGTGTTCGCCGAGGTGAATGACGCTGAGGCTATCGACGGGTTCCGGAGCGTCCTCCTGGGTCGCAATGCCGTTGTAAAGCGTGACGACGTGGGCGCCGGGCATCAGCAGTTCATCGGTGACGGCCTTAAGCAGGGCGTCGTTCATTCGCTCCTGTGTGGGGTGCGGCTCGGGGTCGATAGCGAGGACGGTCCAGTCGGGATGGTCTTGCAGCGGGCGGGTAAGGGCTGGGTTCTCGGCGGCGACGAACAGGCGGCAGCCGCCGAGTAGCCGGCCGACTTCTTCCCAGTCAAGCGGCGTTTCCGGCAACACCAGCACGGCGTCGGCGGGCAACCCCTTCACGAGGTCGCGCGCCGCTTGCAGCAGGGCGACGGTCTGGCTGGGCAAGCTCATGATCGGGCATCCTGCGGCCGGCGACGTGGGGATGCGACCACTGTAGATTGAAGCGAACGTTCGGCCAACCGAAGGCGGCCATTTTTCGGCAAAAAAGTACGAGTGTGGGCTCGTCGAGAAGTCGCTTGAGTGGCGAAGCTGCTGCGGGTTCGCGCACATTCAAAACCGCGTTCTATGATTGAGCATCTCGTTCGCCCCGCGAAAGGGCTGCCATGGGAAAGACCATCGCACTCATCCTGCTCGCTGCCGCTATCGGGTTCGTCGTTTACCTGGCCGCGACCGGAGTCACGCTCAACGATTGCGGGCGCTGGCTCGAACGCAACCTCGGGATCAATGTCAAGAAGCCCGACATGAAGGGCGTCCATCCGAACTACATGCCGATCACGCCGGGCTAAAACCGCCTCAATGCCGCATGCGACTCGAGCCGCTATCGCTTGCGCGGCTTGGCCATGTGCGTCGCGGCGCCGTAGGCCAGTTCTGCCGCCTCCATCACCGTTTCGCTCAGCGTCGGGTGCGGGTGGATGCTCTCGACCAAATCGCGTGCCACGGCCCCCATCTCGATGGCCAGCACCGCCTCGGCGATCATCTCCCCGACCCCGGCCCCGCACAGCCCCGCCCCCAACACCCGCTTGCTCGCGGGATCGACCAGCAACTTGGTAATGCCCTCGGTCCGCGCGATGCTCACGGCCCGACCGCTCGCCGCCCAGGGGAATTTCAAGACTTCGTGCGGCACTTGCTGCGCCTCGGCTTGCTGCTGCGTCAATCCGGCCCAGGCAATCTCCGGATCGGTGAAGATGACGGCCGGGATCGCCCGCGGGCTCCACTCGGACGGTTCGCCGAGCAAGGCCTCGACTGCCACGCGGGCCTCGGCCGTCGCCTTGTGCGCCAGGCCGGGTTCGCCGGCGATGTCGCCGATGGCCTGGATGTGCGGCACGTTCGTCCGCCGTTGTTTGTCCACGGTAATGAAGCCGCGCTCGTCCTGCTTTACGCCGGCTTGGTCCAGGCCGAGGTTGGCGAAGTTCG
>DATNEC010000393.1:0-6143 GCA_035606815.1 Pirellulales bacterium | reverse complement strand
CGTCCGCTGGGGCGCGAGTTGGCCAAGCGGCTCGACTTGCTCAACGACTTGGCGGTCGAGATCGTTTCGGTCGAACCGCGCGGCGCGGCCGACCGCGCCGGCTTGGCGCCCGGAGATCTGATCGTGGCCATCAACGGGCGAATCGTCGAAGCCATCGACGACATGCACCGCGTGCTCTCTCGCGTCGCGGCTGGAGAAAAGATTCTGCTCGGCGTGGTCCGCGGCGGTCGACAGTTCGACGCGGCGGTAACGCCGAGCGTGGAGCAGCGCTCTTAAGGCGCTTGGCCGAGAACTGCTTCTCCGTCTGGGAGAAAGCCGGGGTGAGGGTATGTCGATGAGGCGGTTCTCCCTCACTCTGACCCTCTCCCAAAGGGAGAGGGGATTCTTAGAACGTCTTGACCAACGAACCGCCATCGACCACCAGCACGCTGCCAGTGATATAGCTGCCGGCGTCGCTGGCCAACAGCAGCGCGGGGCCGGCCATCTCGCGAGGCTGTCCCCAGCGGCCCAGCGCCGTTCGGTCGGCGAAGACCTTTTTCTGCTCGTCACTGAGCATCTTGCCGGGCAGATCGGTCATGAACGGACCCGGCGCGATGCAATTGACCGTGATGCCGAATTCGCCCAGGTCGAGCGCGGCCGCGCGGGCCAGGCCGAGCAGCGCCGACTTGGTGGCGGAATATGGGCCCCGACCGTCTTTCGAAGCCAGACCCATGATCGACGACATGTAAATCACGCGGCCCCAGCGGCGCTCCTTCATTTGCGGCACGAGATCGCGCGTCAGCGCCATGCAGCTCGTCAGGTTCAATTCGATGATGCGGTCCCAGTCCTCGTCGCGAATCTGGTCGATCGACTGCGGGTTGTTCGTGCCGGCATTGTTCACGAGAATATCGACGCGGCCCAGCTTGGCCAGCGCCGTCTGGGCCAATCGCGTGACGTCGCGGCGCTCGACCATGTCGGCCACGACGTATTCCACGCGGCGCCCGCCGCTCGTCTGAATCTCCGCCGCGGCTTGTTTCAATTCGTCTTCGTGCCGGCTGCTGATCACGACGTCGGCGCCCGCCTCGGCGAAGCCGCGGGCCATCGCCAGCCCCAGCCCTTTGCTGCCGCCCGTCACCAACGCGACGCGGCCGGTGAGATCGAAAAGATTGTTTTTCATGGGGTGCTCAAGCGTTTTCTTGGAACCGTTCAATTGGAGTCGTATCCGTGTTTCATCCGTGGCTCGCTCCTACAGCGCCCTTGCAGACGACCGACGCCGTTCAGCCAAGGGCCTTGACCACCAAATCCCCGACCTCGCGCGTGCCGCAGCCCATTTTGCCCGCGGCCTGGCTTTTCATCTTCGTGCCGGTGACGGTTTTGATGGCCGCGTAGACGCGCTGGGCCGCCTTCGGCTGGCCGGTGTGTTCCAATAACATGGCCATCGCGTTGATGGCGGCGATCGGGTTGATGACGTTCTGGCCGGTGTACTTCGGCGCGCTGCCGCCCATCGGCTCGAACATGCTGACGCCGCCCTTGTCTGGATTGATGTTGCCGCCCGCGGCCACGCCCATCCCGCCCTGCAAGATGCCGCCCAGGTCGGTGATGATGTCACCGAACATGTTGGTCGTGACGATCACGTCGTAATATTCGGGGTTTTTGACCATCCACATGCAGCAGGCGTCGACGTGGTTGTAGTCGGGCTTGATGTCGGGATATTCCTTGGCCACGTCCTGGAACGTGCGCCACCAGAGATCGTGCCCGTAGGTCAGCACGTTGGTCTTGGCCACCAGCGTCAGCATCTTCTTGGGATTGTTGCGCTTGCGCGTGAATTCGAAGGCCCAGCGGATGCAGCGCTCGCAGCCTTTGCGCGTGTAGAGGGCCGTTTGGCTGGCGACCTCGTCGGCCGTGTTCTTCTTCAAGAAGCCGCCCACGCCGCAGTACATGTCCTCGGTGTTCTCGCGGACGACGACGAAGTTGATGTCATCGGGGCCTTTGTCCTTGAGCGGCGTCTCGACGCCGGGAAAAAGTTGCACCGGGCGGAGATTGATGTATTGGTCGAGCTGGAAGCGAAGCTCCAGCAGCAGGCCTTTTTCCAGAATGCCCGGTTTCACGTCCGGATGGCCCACGGCGCCCAGGTAGATCGCATCGAACTTGCGCAGTTCGTCGACGGCGCCGGCCGGCAGTGTTTCGCCGGTGCGCAGATAGCGATCGCCGCCGAAATCGAAGTGGACCAGCTCGTACTTGAACTTTTCGAGCGCGGCCGCCGCCTCGAGCACCTTGAGGCCCTCCGCCGCCACCTCGGGCCCCGTCCCATCGCCGCCGATCACCGCAATCTTCATGGAAATCCTGCTTGTTCTGGCTCTTGAAGAAACGCGCTCTCGAAGAAACGCTTTGCCGCCCGTCGATTCTTGGCGACAGGCCGAATTGGGCGATTCTAACAGCCGCGGCAGGGGGTCACAAGTTTGGCAGTTCGACTGACCAGCTACCCACTCTCGCCTTGCAACCCCGGTCGGTTATGCTTACGTGAAACGAGAAGTGCAGGGTGACAAATGGGATGGGCAAATCAATACATCGCACAGCTACAGGCCGGGGAAACGGTTCAATTCAGGCCACGCGGCGGTTCAATGTCGGGCAAGATCGAATCGGGGCAACTCTGCACAGTCGAGCCGGTTGACTCGGCAACTTTAGAGGTTGGCGATATCGTTTTGAAGGCGAATGGCTCTCAGTACCTCCACCTCATAAAGGCGATTCAAGGACCGAGATTTCAGATTGGCAACAACAAGGGCCGGATAAACGGATGGATCACCGCCGGATCAATTTATGGGCGATGCGTCCGGGTCGAATAATTCAGGCCAATCCCGATTTCAAACTGACCCACTACTAGTCGGTTCATCACGGGCGGAGTTTACCGCTTGGCCGAATTAGGTTAGGTAAATACATTGTTCTTCGTAGGCGAGCGGCGGAAAAGTCTTCGCAGAGCGCAGCGTCGCGCTGGCCGCGGCTTTCCGCCTGGGCTTCCGTTCAAGAAGGCGTCGCTTTAGGCACGATGCTTCCGCTAGGCCCGCCCCGACGCACTATGAACTCGGAGCGCGACGCCGGCAATTGCATTCGAATTCAGCGAAGTCAAGGATCCTGCCGTGCCGCGCGCCGCCTCCCGCCGCCTGGAAGCGCTCGAAAGCCGCCTCGCGATGTCCGCGGGGTCTGCGGCGGTCGCGCTCGAAAGCTACGTGGCGTCGATCTATCAGGACTTGCTGCACCGCCCGGTCGACGCGGCGGGCGAGGAGTATTGGGCCGCCCGCATCGATCAAGGCGTCCCGCTGGACCGTGTGGCGGCGGCCTTCGTACACAGCGACGAACACTTTTTGGCCCTGATCGAATCGACCTATCAATCGGCCTTGGGCCGTCCGCCGGGCCAGGACGGGATCGAATATTGGCTGGCCGCCTTCCGGGCCGGCCTATCGGACGAACAGTTCGAAGCGGACGTACTCTCCTCCGACGAGTTCTACCAGCGCGCCGGGGCCAGCGAGGCGGGGTTCGTCGACGCGGCATATCAAAACCTGTTCGGCCGCCCGGCTGACCCGTCGGCCCAAGCGTTTTGGGGCGAGCGCCTCGCCGCCGGGGCGCCGCGGAGCGTCGTGACCGAACAACTGGCACACAGCGTCGAACGCGAACAGCGGCGCGTCGAAGACGATTACGCGCAAGTGCTGCACGCGCCGGGCGACCCCGCGGGCATCGCGTACTGGACCGAGCAGCTCTTCGCCGGCTTGAGCAACGAAGACTTGCTGGCGCAATTCGCTTCGTCGCACGCCTATTTCAAGCGACAAACTGGCCAGCCGATCGCGGCGGTCCCGCTCGCCTCCGATTTCGGCTCCTGGCAAAGCGACGTGGCGGCGATCGACGCCCGCCTCGCCCAGTCGCAGCCCGATTTGCTGTTCGTCGGCGATTCGATCACGGCCAACTGGAACTCCGCGGCGGGCGGCGCCGTGTGGAACCAGGTCTACGCAGGGCGGAACGCCGCTCAGGCGGGCGTTTTCGGCGACGAAACGCAAGGGTTGCTCTGGCGCCTCGACCACACGGCGCTGGCGAGTCTCAATCCCAAGCTGGTCGTGCTGCTGATCGGCACGAACAACCTCACCGAAGGCGACTCGCCCTCCGACGTCGCCGCGGGGATTCAAGCCGTCGTGCAAACGCTCGAGCGGAACTACCCCGGCGCCAAGATTCTATTGATGGGCATTTTGCCTCGCGGCGCCACGGCCGACGATCCGCTGCGCGAGGCCGCGGCGGCCGTGAACCAATCGATCGCGAGCTTGGCCGACAGCCAGCGCGTCGATTACGCCGATCTCTGGCCCGCGCTGCTGTACCCGAATGGCGCGTTCCAACCTGGCGTGATGCTGCCGGGGTTGATCCACCTCGACACGATCGGTTATCAAAAATGGGCCGCCGCGATCGAGCCGCTGGTGAGGGCGACGGTCGGCTGACGCCTTTCGGGCGTCGGCCGGCGAAAATCGTCGGGCAAAGTCTGGGAGAGATCACGTGGCTTACCGCTTTCCCCGCTGCCAGATCACGCCGCAGCCGCTCGATCAGGTTTCGTTTCAGATCGACGGCATCGAGCGCTTGCGATGGCACTTCGGCGCCGAATATCCTCGGCCGTTCTTTTACCCGTTCCTGGGGCCATCTCGCAGCTCGCTGACGCGGCTGGGGCATCCGGGGGCGCCGAACCACGACCATCATCGCTCGATTTGGTTCGCCCACGCCAAGGTGCTGGGCATCGACTTTTGGAGCGATTCGACCGCGGCCCGCATCCGCCAGAAGCACTGGTTGTGTTATCAGGACGGCGACCATGAAGCGGCGATGGCCGTCGCGCTCGGCTGGTACGACGGCCACGATCCGCAGGAACTGCTGGAACAGGAACTCGTGGCGGCGGTCCGGCCGGGGGCCGAAGGCGAGACGTGCTTGGAATTGCAGGCGACGTTTCGGCCGCGAGCTGAATCGCTGGAATTCGGCCAAACGAATTTCGGTTTTTTGGCGGTCCGCGTGGCCAAGAGCCTATCGGCCTATTTTGGCGGCGGCGAGATCGTCAGCAGCGAAGGGGCGAAAGGCGAGCCGGCGATTTTCGGCCAGCCGGCCCGCTGGATGGACTACAGCGGCCCAATGCCGAACGGTTCGCCCGGCGGAACGACCGAAGGCCTGACCTACTTCGACCATCCCTCGAATCCGGGGCGCCCGGCCCATTGGCATGTGCGCGAAGACGGTTGGATGGGAGCGGCCCCCTGCATGAACGGCCCGTTGGAGACTTCCCGCGAGAATCCGCTGACGCTGCGGTACTTGCTGCACGCTCATCGCCGTCCGCTGGACCCGGTTCGCGCCAACGTTCTTGCGGCGGAATTCACGGCGAGCCCGGGTTTCGAGGTCGTCAAGGCGGAAGTCAAACACACGCAGTCTGCAATCCGGCGGAAAAAGGGAGTATGATACGGCGGAACGTAGAAGCGGCGTCTCGCCGCTTTTCGATGGAGATGGCGAGGGCGAAGGGAAACGCGGCAAGGCGCCGCGTCTACTCTTGGAAAATGGTAAGACTTAGAAGTTTTCACGGGCGAAATTCGCACGGCGGCGGCGAATATAGCATCAGCCGCCCTCTGCCGCCGCCAAATTTCAGGGAGTTTCCTAAAGCATGAGCGCCGACGATCCAGGCCACCCGGAAGGTGAGCCGACTCCGCCGCCGCCGGGCGCCGTCAACGAGCAGTTGCAGCACGCCTCGGTCAGCGCACGGGTTCCGCCGCACATCGGCCACGGCATTCTGAGCACGGGCGCCGTCGTGTTCGATGGTCCGCACGAGTTCGTGATCGACTTCCTGCAACGACTGGGTTCGCCCCACTCGGTCGCCGCGCGCGTGTCGTTGTCGCACGCCGTGTTCGGGCAATACATCCAAGCCCTGCGCGACAACCTGAAGATGTACGAGGGCCGTTTCGGCGCTCCGGCGAAGTTGCCTGTGCCGCCGCAGCCGCAGAACCGCACCAGCATTTCCGATCTTTACGAGCAGCTCAAGTTGCCCGATGAAATGCTCAGCGGCGTCTACGCGAACGCCGTGATGATCGGCCATACGCCGTCGGAGTTCTGGTTCGATTTCATCACCACGTTCTACCCGCGGTCGGCCGTTTCGTGCCGCGTGT
>DATNEC010000384.1:0-3048 GCA_035606815.1 Pirellulales bacterium | reverse complement strand
GTCGTTGGGAACGGCATAAAACGCTAAGGCCTTTTCCAGCGGCCCTTGGCAGCTTGCTTCAAGCAACTGCTTTCGCACGTTCTCGAAGCGCAGCGAAAGTTGGAAGTCGGTCACGACCGACCGCGAGGTTCTGTTCATGGCGATACCATCTTCTTCTTCGCCCCGAATCCCGGAGAATTGGCCATACAGATCGCAAAGGGCACGGAATCGGCCCCTTTTTCATTCCACCTAACAGAATAACTTAGGTGATTCTAACGCTCCCCTAGAGGGTGGTCAAGAAACTTTTACCTAAAAAAATAGGCGTCTAACTATTGATCGCCCGACCATCGACGGCTAGCGCCGCCTCTTTGATCGCCTCGGCCAGCGTCGGATGGGCATGGCAGGTGCGGGCCACGTCTTCGCTGCTGGCCCCGAACGAGATGGCGGTCGCGGCTTCGGCGATCAACTCCCCGGCGTGCAAGCCGAGAATGTGAACGCCCAAGATACGGTCGGTTTCGGCGTCGGCCAGCATTTTGACCTGCCCCTCGGGATGTCCGACGACGCGGGCCCGGCTGTTGGCCCGAAAGTAAAACACGCCCTTGCGGTAGGCGATTCCTTGCTGCTTCAATTGCTCCTCGCTGCGGCCGACCGACGCGATCTCGGGCTGAGTGTAAACGACGTTCGCAATGCAATCGTAGTTGACGTGCCCGTAGCCGGTGACGATCCGCTCGACGCAAGCCACCCCTTCTTCTTCGGCCTTGTGGGCCAGCATTGGCCCGCGAATCACGTCGCCGATGGCAAACACGCCGGCGGCGCCCGTTTCGAAATGGTCGTCGACTTCAATCCGGCCGCGGTCGTCGGTCTTGAGGCCGACGGCGTCGAGGCCCAGCCCTTCGGTGTTCGGCACGCGGCCGACGGCCACCAACACCCGGTCGCACTCGAGCGGCGGCTGTCCTTCGCACTCGACGATACATTGCTCGCCCGTCGCGCGGGCGCCGGTCACGCGCGTGCCGAGGCGGAACTCCAAGCCTTGTTTGGTAAGGATTTTTTGGGCTTCGGCGGCGATGCCGGCATCCATCTCGGGCAGAATCCGGTCGAGGTATTCGAGCACCGTGACCTTGGTGCCCAGCCGCCGCCAAACGGATCCCAGTTCCAGGCCGATCGCCCCGGCGCCGATCACCACCAGATGCTTTGGCACGGCGTCGTACGACAATGCCTCGGTGCTCGTGCCGATCTTTTGGCCGTCGAATTCGACGCCCGGCAGGCGGCGCGAGCTGCTGCCGGTGGCGATGACAAATTGCTTTGCCGAAAGCTCCGCGTCGCCGGCGGAACCGGCCACGATCAGGCGACCTCGGCCGGCGAAGCGCGCGAGCCCTTGAATTCGCGTGATCTTGTTCTTCTTGAACAGTTCGCCGATGCCGCGAGACAAGCCCGTGACGATCTGCTCTTTGCGCGAGAGCATCGTCGCTAAGTCAAGCTCGATCTGAGCCAACCGCACGCCGTGCGAGGCGAAGTTCTGCTGGGCCTCCCAATACAGTTCGCTGGATTCAAGCAATGCCTTGCTGGGAATGCAACCGATCCGCAGGCACGTGCCCCCCAGCGCCGACTCTTTTTCGATGACCGCCACATTCAGGCCGAGTTGCGCCGCGCGGATCGTGGCCGTATAGCCGCCCGGCCCGGCGCCGATGACGATCAGATCGAAGGGCTGGTTGGGTTCTGGCACGGGAAGGGGCGTAGGGAGTTGAGAGTAGTCAGGAGTGAGAAGGTAAGCGAAAGGAGGCGAAAATGCAAAAGCGAAGTGCGATCAAACGAACCGGCCCTATCCCGCAAGCCGCTACTCACTACTTCCTACTCCCTCAAATCTCCAACAACATCCGCGACGGCTCTTCCGTCAATTCCTTGATGTGCCGCAAGAAGAGCACGGCCTCGCGGCCGTCGACGATGCGGTGATCGTAGGTCAAGGCCAGATACATCATCGGCCGGATCACGACCTGCCCCTCGCGCGCGACGGGCCGCTCTTGGATGGCGTGCATCCCGAGAATGCCGCTCTGCGGCGGGTTGACGATCGGCGTCGAAAGCAGCGAGCCGTAAATGCCGCCGTTGGAGATGGTGAACGTGCCGCCTTGCAACTCCTCGATTTTGATCTTGTTGTCGCGCGCCCGGCGGCCGAAATCTTCGATCGCCGCTTCGATCTCGGCGAAGCTCATCCGGTCGGCGCCGCGCAGCACGGGCACGACCAGCCCTTTGCCGCCGCCGATGGCGATGCCGATGTCGAAATAGTTGTGGTAGACGACGTCCGTGCCGCGGATTTCGGCGTTGATCTGCGGCGTTTGCTTGAGCGATTCGATGACCGCCTTGACGAAAAACGACATGAAGCCCAGCTTGACGCCGTGCTTTTGCTGAAAGCTTTCCCGGTGCTGCTGCCGCAGTGCCATCACGGCCGACATATCGACTTCGTTGAAGGTCGTCAGCAGCGCCGCCGTCTGTTGGGCTTCGACCAACCGCTCGGCCACCCGGCGCCGCAAGGGGCTCATTGGCACGATCTCTTCGTCGCCCGCCGCCGCTGGCAGCGGCGTAGCGAGCGGGGCGGGCAAGTCGATGCGCGCGGAAGCGGGACGTGCCGCCCCTTCGTTCGCCTTGGCCACGTGCCGCTGGACGTCTTCCTTGAGCAGCCGGCCGCCGGGGCCTGAAGCGGCCACGTCGCGGGCGTCGAGTCCGCGTGCGGCGAGCACGCGCTCGGCCGCCGGCATGACTCTCGGATCGGGTTTGGAGCCCTCTCCCTTTGGGAGAGGGGAGGGTGAGGGCGTCTGCGCGCGCGATTCTCCCTCACCCCGGCCCTCTCCCGGAGGGAGAGGGAGGTTCGAGGCTTCGAGATAGCCGATGACTTCGCCCGGCGCCGCGGTTTCTCCTTGGCGCTTCAAGACCTTCGTCACCTTGCCGGCCTCGGGCGCCGGCAACTCGACGGTGGCCTTGTCCGACTCAATCTCGACCAGCGGCTGGTCCTTGTCGGCCCACTCGCCTTCGGCCTTCAGCCACCGGCCAATTTGCACTTCAGTAATCGATTCGCCG